>VBPP01000350.1 GCA_005877365.1 Nitrososphaerota archaeon | reverse complement strand
CCTCTCGAACTGCAACACGGTGATCTGCCACCAGCTGACGAGCAGCAAGGACATCGACCTCGCCCTGAACTACATGGTCAACAGGCTAGAGGCGGACAGGTTCATCTCGGACATCCGGACACTCGGCACGGGTGAGGCCCTAGTGCAACTGAATGATACAAGGAACCCGAACCCGGTGAGGTGCAAGGTCGGCCTGCCGGAGCATCGGTTCCTTCTGGAGGTGAAACCAGCCGTTCAGGCGCTTTCGGCGGGCGCCACCACCAAAAAGGGCGACAAAGGAGAACTGAACGAGCCACTGCCTCCTCGGCAAGACTCCGCGTGGGTTGTATACGCGGACCTCCCTGACTGGGCAAAAGGCGCTGTCAGTCAAGCGTGCGCGAGCGGGGGAACGGCCCTGATCAAGAGCCTGATCGATCAGGGGCTCTCGAACAGGGAGATCAAGCAGATGATTCACGGGCCGTACAGCGTCTTTTCGGCGTACGGCACGACCCTTAAGCTAACCGAGCTGGGGAGAAAAATCGCGGTGATTCATGGTGATGAAATCCTTTCAACGTTACGGTGATCAATCCCGCAATCGCCATCTGACCAAGGTGTCCCGGCGAAATCGGAAACCGAGCCAGACATGACCGTGAAACTAGTAAACTCAGAAGAGCACGGGAAGCCAATCCCCGGAACCCAAAAAGCTCAACCCAGCGGGTAATTCTTCACCAACTGGAGTGGGCACGACGGCCGAAACACGTCGTCCTATAGCATAACCGTCTTCGAGGACGGAGATAGAAGCTCCTCGGCTACGGTCCCTCCCTAGCTATTAATGGAGGCCGGACCAAAGCGAAGCGTTGGTCGCCCTTAAGAGAGAACTGAGCCTCTTCGACCTTACCAATATCGTCGTTGGCGCCGTCATAGGCAGCGATATCTACGTAGCCTCGGCACTCACCGCCAGCCTAGTCGGGCCGTTCTCAGTGGTCCTTTGGGTCGTAGCCGGCGTGATGGCGATGGTCCTCGCACTCATCTTCGCCTACTCTGCGTACTACGTCCCGAAGGTCGGCGGACCCTTCGCCTACGTCTCCGAGGCTTTCAACGACTTTTACGGCTTCCTGGCCGGCTGGAGCATGTGGATAGCCGAGGTCATCTCTCTCCCTGTTTTCGCGATCACCTTCACCAACTACCTTCAGTATTTCGTCATGCTGAACGTTCCGGAGCAGCTGGGGGTCAGAGCCGCCTTCCTCTTCGGGCTCACCGCAGTGAACGTCGGGGGCGTAAGGGCAGCGAGCAGACTCAACGACGCGCTGACCTTCATCAAGCTCTCCCCTCTGATATTCCTCATCGTGGCCGGGGTAGGCTCCTTCGCCGTCAGCCCCAGCTTCGTCTCGAACTACGCACCTCTTGCTCCCAACGGGTTCGGCAACATAGGGACTTCGATCGTCCTAATTTTCTGGGCGTATGTCGGCTTTGAGATGGGAACACTCCCAGCTGACGAGGTCAAGGACCCGAGCAAGACCATCTCCCGGGCCATCATCGTCGGAATGGCAGTCGTCTCTCTCTTCTACGTCTCAACGAACTTCATCATCTTCGGGGTGGTCAACTCGGCCGAGCTCTCTCAAACTGCCGTCCCACTCGTCCTCGTGGGCGCCACCCTGCTGGGCCTCTTCGGCGGGGCTATAATGAGCGTGGGGGCGCTCTTTTCCGTCTCAGGCTCGGACGAGTCAGGAACCCTCGGCACAGCCCGCCTCTCCTATGCACTCTCCATCGACGGACTCTTTCCGAAAGCCTTCGCTAGAGTCCACAAGAAGTACGGCACGCCCTACATCGCCCTGATCATACAGGGAATAATCGCTTT
>VBPP01000347.1 GCA_005877365.1 Nitrososphaerota archaeon | reverse complement strand
TTGGCGACTTTTTCCTTTCTAGGACCAAACTTGAGGAGATTGACGAAAAGCTCAAGGGAGTCCAGACGCTAACGGGTGCACTTCTGGTAATCGAGGCTTGCGGCGTGAAGGGTGAGGGGCAGAAGGTGCTGGATGCCCTCGGCTACACATCGGTCTGGGAGGGAATGGAGATGGATCAGGTCAGGATATCGAAGTCGACTCCAACATCCAGGAGCGCCAGCATCTCGAATTAGTCAGCCACCAACGCAGCAAGAAACTTACACGGCCGACATACGAACTTTAGGCGAAAGGTCTTACCAGCTTTCGGTTCCGAGACCAGGGACCCTCTCGAAGTGCGCCACATTACGCGTGGCCACGTTCTCTCCATGAGATAGGGCGATGCAAGCAATGATGAGGTCGAAATCACCAATCGGACTTCGGCGTAAGGCTGGATCGTTCACAAGTTCGCCGTACCTTCTGGCAGCCTCAACATCAAGGTCCAAGAGGTCCAGGCCCGAGACCAACCTACGTATCCTCCCCAACTCCTTAAGTGGATCCCGAGATGCATAGGCTCCTGCATAGAGCTCGCAAAGATTCACCGCAGTAGTCGATACCGTGCCTCCTCGCTCCGCTTCCTCGCTAAGTCTTCGCACGGCCGCCTCCTCCCCCCTGAGGAGGGAGACGAGGACAGAAGTGTCCAGGCAGACCATCTCTGAGCACCCGCTCTTCCTTACACCGTGGTCCTTCGCAACTCGGCTTTGCGTGTTCTCTTCATGGAAGCCTCGATATTTCTCGCCAGGTCCTCGGGACGCCCAATCTCACCCAATGACCGCAGCAAACCGAACGCGCTTCCCCGACTCGAGGCAACACGAAGGATGACGTCCGTGAAGGATTCCCTCTCCTTCTTCATCTTCGCCAAAGCCTGGTACGCCTCCTCCGAAATCGTAATGGTCTTGTGAGCCACGCACGAATCTGTGTATGTATGTGTATTTAAACTCTGTCTTGATAATCGTCTTTCAGAGGGTTCCCGTAATACAATACCACATTCAAATACTTCAACCGCTTTCCGCGCTCATGGCCATAGTCACGGTCAGAGTTGATGAAGAGACGAGGCGCCAGATGAAGCGCAAGAGAGGCACAAATTGGAACGCAACTTTGGGGGAAGCAATAGCCGCGAAATTGAAGGAGGAGGAGGGGATGAACCTAGCAAGAGGCGTCGTGTTAAATGAGGCACTGCGGAGGAAAGCAAAGAAAGGGTGGAACAGTGTTGAAGTAATAAGATATTGGAGAGAGAGGCGCTACGGAAAACCTGTTCGTTGAGGCAGTATTGTGCTGAAGCGGTTCGTCAGGGAGGGGCATTTTAGCCAGGTCGTTTCCGGCTCACTTCTTCGCGCCGACCGACCGATTCTTGAGCCGCAGGTCTGATCCCCGACATTTTCTGCACCTCGTCGCCGCCAGCGGGTTTCTAGCACCGCATCTCAGACACACCTTTAGAAACAGCCTTCTCTTCTGTGCAATTTGCTTCTTGGCGGCGTCTGCGATCGGCAATTCAAGTGAGCAGCCGGGGCTGTCCACATTTCAACCTGCCGGTCTCGTCTTTCGAAACGTGGTGGAAAGACGCTCAAACATGCCTACGACAGATTCAGAATGCGTGCGCGCAATATCGAGGTGGTCATCCTCTTCCATTACGGAGTCAAGATCAACCAGAAGAGGATGCATCGCTCTCTCAGGGAGAGACAGGTCGGCCTTGAGCGAGCCTCGGAAGGGGAGAGGACAAGTGGATCCGGTATGGATAACTCGAACTCATTATGACACACAGACTGGCATCAAGTCACGGACCAGAGATCGAAAAGGGCAGTGGCTCATCGCCTATGAGGATGACTCATTCAGGCTTATCAAAGGGTACGGAGTCTATCCGACTCTAACGTCTCCACACTCGGTCGTAGTACTGAATTGAGCCATCAGGAATTATGGCGAGCCCAAATCCATCATGCCCGATCATGCAAGTACATTCTGTGGTGTAGAGGCGAAGGAGAGTGTGAATGGGCCTGACTGGGTTCGAGAGAGGTCTCCTTAATCACAGGATCTAATTCATCCCCTCAGGGCATATCATCCACAGACCAATGGGAAGGCGGAGAGATTCTTCAGGACGGTGAAGGAGAAGATCCACGAATTCAAGAGCGTGAGCTAGTCACTTCGTACAACTCGAAGAGGCCCACATGTTTCTGAACCTTGATGTTCTTGAGACGCCGGATCAGGCCTTCATTAGGAAGATGCGGGAAGAAGAGAGACGGTCTTAGATGTGGATTCAGGGGAGGTACGCTATGCCCAGTCGTCGTAGAAAGGCGGTATACACATTCTAGGATAACAAGTCCGGCAAAAGCCTCGACCATCCCCTAGGCGTCGCCAGCGAATCCGCCTTCCGCTAATCGAACAAATGTTTCGATCGCGCTAGGACAAAATTTCGGAAGTCGTTGAGAATAGTTGGACTCATCTACACCAAGAACACCGGAATCACACATCTGGGGTTGATTGAGACAGAGGACCTATCTTCTCTCAGCAGCCGCCGTGACTATTGTCGTAGCGGTGCTCCTATTCGTCCAGCTGGCGCCAAGAGGCGCTCGACGTACAGGCGATTGTTCTCTGAGCGAGCTAGGCGTGGCATCGTTGCCAGGGACGACCGGGAGGATCGACCACATGACAGTCAGCAATGGACTGGGTCTACTCGTCGTTGCTGCTAGGGACAATAACTCTATCGCGATCGTAAACGTCGCCAAGATGACTCTGAATAGAACCATCAGCGGTTTTAGCTTGCCGCAAGCAGTCGTATTCGTAAGGGGGGACAAGGCCCTGGTTGTCACAAACGGCGGAGATGGGACGGTTTCGCTAATTAATACGATGGACTTTAGGAAACTAGCGATGCTTAAGCTTCCCTCCAACGCAGACAACCTGGACTTTGACTCTTCATCTGGGTTGTTGTACGTTGGATATGGCGAGGGCGGCGTGGGGATCATCAATACGACGGATTGGAGCCTCCTCCGGTCAATCCAGCTGCTCGGCCATCCTGAGGGATTAAGGGTGGATATGAATAGGTCGCTGGTATTCGTTAATATCCCAGCAGGTAACTACATAGCCGTCCTCAACAAGACCAATGGAGAGGTCCTAGGAAACCTCCCTGTGACGAACGGCACGGGCATATTCCCGATGGCGTTAGACTCAGTCCATCATCTGCTCTTTGTGGGATCGAGGTCTCCTCATGAACTGGTGGTCATTAATGCGATTTCAGGCGCAGAAATTACCAGGGTGAGCATGCCCGGGGACGCGGATGACATATTCTATGACTCAGCAAATAGCTGCGTCTACATATCCTCTGGGC
>VBPP01000207.1 GCA_005877365.1 Nitrososphaerota archaeon | reverse complement strand
GGCACGCTATGTCGTTCCCCTGGGAGAAGACGATAGAAAGGGATGATTAGCTTTTTGATACCGGAAAGAAGGCTGGCGCTGATCCACAGGGTCATCGCGCCAGACGAGGAATATCCGAAGGAGCATGTCATCCTAGGACTGATAGACGGTCAATCTTCCAAGTGAAGATGAATGAAAGGCGGGCCGGGGTGGTCAAGATACACTGTGGGTTCGAATCCGGTCGCTACGTCACAGCTCGAGCCGGTCCCTGAATTGAGCTATCGGGTTCTGGCGTCTCGTTCTTCTTTGGAGCCGCCGCTCTAACCGGGTCCCACTCGGAACCCGCCGACATTTATCGCGGGCCCCCGGCTCTCTGCCTTCTCTCGAGGGAGGTGGGGCGCCAGCCAGCGGACGAATTCGCTGACATTCTTGGTCTGGACGAATACGTCTCCCGGCCCGACGACCTCAGTCACGAGACCTTCGCCCCCCAGGATGGTCGACTTCAGGGAACCGAACTTGTGGACTGGGTAACTGCAACCCTCCGTGAACGCGACCAGATGGTAGTTGTCGACCGTGAGCTTCTCGCCGGGCCCGAGCGTGTGCTTGTCCATTGCGCCGAAAGCGTTGACGAAGAGGTCCCCGGCCCCGTTCGCCTTCAGCATGAACAGGCTCGTGCCGAAAATCCCCTTCCCGAAGCCCTGCCACTCGGTATCCAGCACCACATCGGAGGTGGAAGCGATGTATCCGCTCGACTGGACGACGAACCCATGCCCAGGCCTGACTTCGAGCCGTTCGACGTCTCCCACGGGAGGGGCGGCCAGACCGATCTTGCTCGGACGGTCAGCAAAGAAATCGTTCACGAAGAAAGACTCGCCGCCGAGTATGGAGACCTTCACCTTCTGGAACAGGCCCCCGCTCCTCGTCCTGGTCTTCACCGAAACGCCGTCCGACATGTATACCATGGCGCCAGCTTCCGCCGTAATCTGTTCTCCCGCTCCGAGCCTGACCTCAAGAATTGAGAAGGAAGGTCGGTATTTTATTTCGTATTCCAACACTGGTCAAGGTGGTCGTGGTTCTGATAAACGTTTTGTCTCCAGCCGCCAGACAATGCGTCGAGGTTCGTTTGCCGGGGGCAGGGGCACATCGCTCCAGAACCACTTTCTGCTTGTTCCCATTATTAGCCATAACGCCTAGCAACTTTTCCCTAACCATTTTCTGGAAGTCCTCGTCGACCACACCTGTGAGGTCCAACTTGCCGATTTCTATCTAACCAAACTCGCCCGTGGAACAGCCCCGGATAGTCAAGCAGGTGGCGGCCTGGAACTCCGTCCTTCCTGTTTTTAAGGGCCGACCCTATTCCCGCTCCATGGCCAAACTGGATAAGCCGACATTCTTCGCCACGCCAAAGGACCTGCGCGGCTGGCTCGCCAAGCGCCACGAGCAGCGGGCCGAACTCGTCGTGGGCTTCTGGAAGGTCGGTTCCGGCAAGGCGAGCGTTACATGGCCGCAGGCCATCGAGGAGGCTGTTGCGTTCGGATGGATTGATGGTGTGCGCCACTCGCTCGACGCGGAGTCCTACACCGTGCGCTTCACGCCACGAAAGCTGACGAGTGCGTGGAGCAAGGTCAACATCGCGACCGCCAAGCGTTTGGTCGCAGACGGCCGCATGGCACCCGCGGGGCTCAGGGTGTTCGAGGCGCGCAAGGACAACAAGTCAGCCATCTACAGCTACGAGCAGCGCGAGGACCCCAAGCTATCCGAGGCGGAAGGGAACGAGCTCGAGGCCGACGCGCAGGCGTGGGCATATTTCTCATCGCGACCGCCATCGTACCGCAAGGCGGCGACATGGTGGGTTGTCAGCGCGAAGAAGCCGGAGACGCGGGCGAAACGGTTGGGGCAGCTCGTCTCCGACTCGCACGCGGGCCGCCCTGTGCCGCCCCTGACACCACGGCCGGGCAAGTGATACAGAGAGGATGCAATCTTGCATTCAGGGAGACGGGGAGACTCGCGCGTCCGCTTAGGCGGGACGACGCTATTCTCAGACCGCCGAGGGTGTCATCGGAGGGTGAGCGAGGCTTTCCAGCGCGACACAGGCATACGCTACGTGAAACTCGTGGCATTCTTGGCAGCGTCGGTGTTGGCCGACGACCGCGTCAGAGCCACAGACGGGACCGTAGGCGCTGGTGCTGCTGGGGCCGCAGCTGGCTCGAGATCAGGCGAGGACCGCATGATGGCACCCGCGGTGATCCTCACTACGGCAGCTACAAGGAAAAGATAGGCGCCGATTCCGTATCCCCAGGTCACGGTCGTCGCGCCAACGACCGGGAAGGTCTGGCTTGCACTGCCGCCGATCGGGTTGGAGGCAATCGTCCCGACCAATTGAGTAGCCGCTGGGGGAACAGCCTGCCCCCCCAACAGCGAAGAAGCGAGGGGAACCAGGTTCGGCAGATACGCCACGAAGGCATAGATCAGTACGAACGGAAGGAGCGAGGAGATGGCAGCGAAGATGAACTTCCTCCCCAGTCGCCTTCCGCTCCTGACTCCGACCACGTCCAGCAGGAGCAAGCCTATGCCCACAGCGAAGAGTGTTGCGAATGGGAACTGCGCAGAAGCGAAGCTCGTAAGCCCCGAGGATGAGTCAGCGTTCGGCCCGGTGAAGAGATTGACGCTGAGCCCGCTCGTCCCGTCAACAGACATCAGCTGCACCGGAGCCGAGCCCGAAAAGGCGCCGCTCTGAGAGCTTGCAGACACCGAATACCAGGGCAGGAAAAGCGCGACGAGCGTGATCACTATCCCGACCAGACCTGTGGCGAGGCCGGCTCCTCCCCTCCCTTTCAGGAACCCGCCAACCCTCAAGCCGCCTACCCTTGAAAGCCTCACGATTCCCACGAACTTCCATGCTCCGCGTATGCCAGCGTAGGCGAGCCAGATCAGCAGGAAGTTGGCGACGAACCACGCCAGATAGAAGTAGTTCGAGTCGACGGTCAGCGTCCTGCCGAGATAGTCGTAGGGAGCACCCCATCTCTGTCCGTTGTCATTGAAGACCGGTCCGAGCGGCCCTGCCATCCCAGTGGCGATCTGGGTGTCGGTCCCTGTGAACCCCCACCTCCCAGGGAAGGAGAGCCAGCTCTGGTCTGCGGGCGCGTTCGGCTGGCCGCCCAACACAACAAGCTTGAGCTGGTCCGGGGTGACGGTAGGCCCACCCGCGTTAACCACGTCGTTCTCGATGCCCACCTTCCCCTGGTACGACCGGAAATAGTTGGCATGAGAACCCAACGCTACGTACACCACCGGATGTCCGTTCTGGGTTTCGACGTTTCCCCAAGCTGCATTCTCCCCGGCAAGGTGCTGCGAATATAGCGCCTGTGTTGGGTTGCCGCCGCCGTCGAGGAACACCTCCACGACTTCGATGTCTGACTGGTGGTCGTTCAGCGGTCCGTTGTTGTAGGCGTAGAAGAGCCAGTATTGGATCACAGTCGAGCCGCTCAGATTGTCGACGTGGACGTATGCGAAGTAGCCGGCGCTGGCCCCTACGGAAGCGTAATCGGCGGCTATGGCATCAAGAGTCCCGTGGTTGTTGTCAAGGAAGTCCCTGCTGGAATTGTAACCGCCCAAGCTCGCAGGCGTCGGCGAAGAAGTGACCGGGCTGGAACTTCCATCCGTGTTTCGCTGCATCAGGGAAGAGCGTGAGATAATGTAATCGACGGACGTGGGGAAGAACTTCTCGCCGCCCGCAAAATGCAGGACAGGGGCGTACCGCTGGGCGAGCCCGCCAGCGGTCTGCGCCTTTGCCGCCATGGAATATCCAAGGACTCCAAGAACTAGTAAGGTGAGGGTGCCCATCGTGGCCAACGCTCGCAGGCCCTTTCGCAATTACAGGACGAGCAGCGGCTCTTCTCACTATTTAAGCCCGCAGAGGTAACCGAAAGAGTTCTCCGTGAAAGGTTAGTTCTTGGGAGTGATGGAAAGCGAATCGCACCAGCGAAACCGCAACGGTCGAAAAAACAAGCGTTCGGCGTCCCATGCCGTCCCTTCGACCAACCACCCTGCCATAGACGATACTCTGAATCCTTAAATATTATGTATTACATGTTGTACACGATGAAAAAGGAGATTTTGACAGTCAGGGATGTTGATGAACAAGAATGGAGGAGATTTAGAGCGAAGACAGCGGAGGAGGGACTGAAAACAGGAGATGCACTAACACAGGCAATGAAATTATGGGTCAAGGAGAGGGAATCACAAAGGATGAAACCTGACCCCAGACTTCTTCTCAAGGTTAAGCCAATCACAATCGGAAGGAAGAAGGTCAGGTGGAGCGAGGAAATCGACGAAACGCTCTATGGCTCAAGCAAGTGATAGTCCTAGATTCGAGCCTTCTTATCGCGTTCAAGATCAAGAACGACTCTCATCATGAACGAGCCAACGCTCTCATGAAGCAGGTTGTGTCCGAACGCTTCGGGAAACCGTCGATCACCAGCTACATATTTGACGAAACCGTCACGGGCATCTTCGTGAAAAGCAAGAGCCTGCGACTCGCGGTTGAATATGGCAACGAGCTGCTGGCCTCGCTTGAGACTCTAGAAGTTAGCGAGGAAGCGTTCCGCGAAGCGTGGAAGATATTCTCGGAGCAGAGAAATAGAAGACTGAGCTTTACCGATTCGTCGACTCTCGCGGTGATGAAGATTCACGACATCGGACGGATTGCGACTTTTGATGAGGACTTCGGCAACATTGAGGGTATCAATGCGATTGGCCTGGTCTAATAGCTCCAGCGTCCGGTAATCATCTCGACCGACAAGAATTTTGACAGAATCTAGGAGATCAGAAGAAGACGGATTCCGGGCGGCTGACAGTCCTCGATTGTCCCGTCTCGCCTTCAGAACCATAGCGCAAGAATAGGCGAGCCCAGAGCGAGAAGATTGGCCCTTGCGAATCATCAGCCTTGCTGTTCTACTCTGGAGCGTCTTGTGACGGTGTGTTTCTGCCGAAGAAAGTTAGGAAGGAATGACCCCCACTAGCTTAACATGGAGATGCCCGAATAGTTGCATACCCAGCCAAGTTACCACCTCCCATCCCGTTCCAGGTCGCTGACTTCTCTAGCAGGGCGGGAAGCCATGAAAGCCAATCTGGAATTATCAGGAACCCCGGCTGGATTCGAAGCGCTAATATATCGTCGGTAGAATTCTCCAATCGTGGCATTCGGGGTACAAGTCGTCTTTGACTGTCGCGACCCCGCGGGCCTATCGAAGTTCTACGCGGAAGCCCTGCACTACAAGTTGCAGGACCCACCCCACGGCTACAAATCATGGGAAGCGTTTCTGAAGGAGCAAGGCATACCCGAAGAGGAATGGAACTCCGCCAGCGCGATTGTCGATCCTGAAGGAAAGGGACCGCGAATCTACTTCCAGCAGATGGCCACGCCGAAGCTGGGTAAGAATCGCCTCCATATCGACATCAATGCGAGCGGAGGGTCGCGGGTAACCCTTGACGAGCGTAAGGGGCAGGTGAAGACCGAGGTCGAGCGTCTCTTGGTTCTTGGGGCGACGAAGCATCACGAGGGCGAAGAAATGGGAGATTACTGGATCGTCATGCTCGATCCCGAAGGCAACGAATTCTGCGTCCAGTAACTGAACGGAAGTTCACCCCGGATTGGGGGTGCGGGAGGTGGAACTTCCCCCGGAAGAAGACCCATTCGGTATTTGGGGCACTGGGGAAACAGACCCTTTGGGGTTCGAGCTACTCAGGGGTTCGAATCTTCCTACCAAGTTGACAATTCTTGGCGGCGCGCCGAGGAATTGATGACTTGCAGGAGTTCAAGACTACGCTCAGACGTCAGTCCCTGCGAGAACCTGTTGGAGCATGTGTGGAATTTCTCCTCCTCTCGGCAAGCCCTGAGAGCTTCTCTTCTGCCGCTAGCGTCGCGTCGAGCGTCAGCGCCGCGATGAGTCTAAGCTCGGACTTGGTCTTCTTGGAAAGCTTCTTCGCTGTCAATCGCCCTTCAGGTTCTTGGGCGGGCCTGCATCGCCCAGGAAAGCGGCATGAGCAGTGACCTTCCTAACGCACGAGTGGACGGGTCTATCTCCAAGCCGATGATCTCCATGGCCGTCACACTGAGTGCGTTCGCGTCTCCTTTTTCGGCGAAAG
>VBPP01000206.1 GCA_005877365.1 Nitrososphaerota archaeon | reverse complement strand
GGAAAGGAGGGAACTCGTAGCCATTCGCCAGATACTCGTCCCGGAACCACCCGGCCCCGAATCCTAGAACGAGCCTACCCTCGGAGAATGAGTGGAGTGTGCAGGCCATCCTGGCCAGAAGCGCTGGGTTCCTGAACCCTACAGGCGTGACGAGGGGCCCGAACGCGACCCTCCTGGTGGATGCTGCCACGGCGCCCAGGGTTACCCAGCACTCAGGAGAGGGAGAATCTTCTTCTCTTAAAACGCCGGTAGGCATTAAGTGGTCTGACCGGAGGATGTACCCGAATCCGGCTTTCTCCGCGTATTCCGCCCACTCGAGGATCTCCCCGACCTGCATCCCGAGTTGCGGCTCGAGCATGATGCCACAATCCTTGAGAGAGAACAACGAGTTGCGCTTCCTGGACGGCGATTAAAAGTCTGTGCGCAAATGACTGATAACGTGTCTTTCGCTTCCTGCGAAGTAGCGGAACGGATGAGACGCAAAACGTTACATTTTTCCGAATGAGGTTCCCCCAAATTCGTGCGGGTGGTTTCGGCGGCTCTCTCGAAATCGTCATCTGCTAGCGACAGTCTTTCTTTGATTGGCAAGTTTCCATCGGCTAA
Organism: Nitrososphaerota archaeon; assembly: GCA_005877365.1. GTDB lineage: Archaea > Thermoproteota > Nitrososphaeria > Nitrososphaerales > Gagatemarchaeaceae > TA-13. The sequence continues at coordinate 6,959 of VBPP01000206.1, read as the reverse complement.
ACTCCTCCGGAAAGTCGGGAACTAGGAGTACTTCAGGTCAATCACCACAGGGCTGAAAAGAATAGAGATTTACCAGAGGACTTGACAGGAGCGTGGAGAAAAAGAGCGCATTTTCATCTTGCAAAAAAGAAGAGAGGTAGCCTTTGCAAGCTACCATTTTCTGACACTTCAATTCGGATCGCCCTGCTAATCCCCTTCCCCTCCCTCTCCGACTGAGGCAAGCATGTTGTCTTCTTGGTGGAAGCCGTTTTTCATTGGACGTGTGTCTGTCCAGCTTATGTAGACTCTGCCGTTAAGGGATGCGACGCTGATATAGTCTCCTGCGAAGTTACCTCTGGTCTGGCGTTGAATATCTGAGGACAGGTCAATCGACTTTGCTCCGAAGCCGTCGAGGACGTTGCGTTCCGAGCCTCTCCATTTGACTCCAGATGAAGTTGGTGTGCCTTGTCTCAACATCACAGCGAGATTCACGTTCCCCGGGTCGGATTGGGTGTCGTACCAGGTCACTTGGACTTTTCCAGTCGCAGGGTCTACCGATAGTGCAACGTTGAACGCGTCATGTTGCGAGTCGTGTTGCGAGTCGTCTTGCGAGTTCGTTGGTGTGTCCACTCGAGTTGGTGTTGACCAGGTCGCTCCCTGGTCATCCGAGTGCGTTAGGACCACCTCCGACCCGCGTCCCAGGCAATTGAAAATTACCGGGAACGAAGAACAGCCAGAGCCAAGGAAGGAAAAGAAGCCGACTGGTCCCATGTTGAAGTAGCTGCCCTGGTTCAGATCTTCCCAGGCTAAGTAGAGCCTGCCGCTGGTTTTACCGGAGCTTGTGTCGACCGCCATCTTGGGGATTGTGTCAACTCTCTGTCTTTGGTCGGCAAGTCCTCCAATCCTGTTCGCTCTGAAGTCAAACGTCTCGAAGACCGGATTTGCGATTGTAGCTACCTCATGGACCGGGCCGACGTGGAGACAAGCTGGACCGGTTGTGCAAGTGACGGTCACCGAAGTCTCGAACACGAGTTCGCTCTGGTCTGGTGTATCAAAGTTTACCCAAGACACGTAGACGGTGCCGCTCGCTCCGACCAGAGGTTTGTTGCGCTCACTGGAACAGGGAGAAGAATCCATGTGTTTCCGTGGTCGAAAGATGCCGCGAATCTTATTGGAGAACCAGGACCGCCGAATGGGCTTATGCCCTCTCCGAATCTAGCCCAGACAGCGTACACCCCACCGGCTCCGGTCCCGCTGGACCTTTGGTCGGCAGCGACCCAGTCCTTGTCATCGATAATATTCGGGTTGTTGTCTGCGATCACTGTATGCTGAGTCCAAGTATTGTAGGGTGCACGTGAGGAGAAAACGAAGATTCCATTGTCGGGGGCGTTTGCCGAAGGTGCAGTCCCAGGGAAGAAGAAGCCCACGCTACCCATGAACGCATTCCCGTTCCCGTCGAAACCCGCGGATGGGTCTCCTGCTCCGCTGAAGGTCAGCGCAGTGTTGAACGGATCAGTCGGGGAAAGCACTCCGTCTGCAGAAATAGTCCGACCACCGTCGCTTGTGACATCGAAGCCGGTAGCTATTACTCCCGCAGTGAACGCGTTTCTGTAGTCGTTCGTTCCACTGAGAACTATCCGTGAGTCTGTTGGATTGACTGCCAGAGATTCCTCGTTCTGCTCAAGGAGTGAGGGGTCGAGGTTGAAGACGATGTTACTCGAATCAGACTCTTCCGTCTCCTTTTGGACGATACTCTTGCTTCCTATCTGCGACTGAGCGGATGAGACCATCTCTGGACCAATTGTTGTGTCCTGCCTGACTCCGTAGACGTGCGGTTTCTTGACGGAATTAATAGCCGATTGCTGACTCGATGTGGCAAGGAGGAAGGATTGAAGAGGAATTGACAGAAGTATCAGAGTTGTTGCGGTGATGAGCATTGCTCTCTTTTTCATCTTTTCGCCGCAAGATGACGGCCGCAGATTCTTTTGTTATAAACTCATGGGGTGTGAGGTACAAAAATCGGACAAAATTTCGCATGAACTGAAAAAAGTGTAAAACGCATTGCGAAAGTTTCTCTTGGCCCCATTTATCTCTCTAGCAGTTCAATGGTATAGTCTTAAATCTCATCCCTCTGCATTGGGTAGCTGGTGAGACGGTTGCGGCTCCCAGGACCAAGATCTAGACTTGGTCTGAGTTTGATCGGATTCGTAATCATTACTTTCACCGCTGTGTCCTTCTCCGGCCCATCTGCTCTCATCACCTCCCTACCTTCCGCGACTGGTTCCACCCCTTCTATCTCCGCCTTCACGAATACCGGGGAGGTCTCTTCTTCAGCCGTCCCCACTAGCCAGGGCAGTTCTCTGAAGGGAATCCCCGGGAAGCCGTTTGTAAATCCGCCGAACGAGCATCAACAAGGACAGGTCGGTGTTAGACTGACCTTGAGTTTGGACAAGACCAGTTTCGCTGCTGGTAGTGTTGCTACGGTGACCATAGTGATCGAAAACAGCGGCAATCAGGTGCTTGCAATCGATAACGCGGAACAATCCGTAGAGCTGGTCGTTTATGACACCAGCATGAACCAGGTTGGAAATTGGATTAGATTTCAAAGGGTCTTGGCCATGCACCCGCTCGGAAGTCCGTTCATCCTAGGAGCCGGTCAAACCTATTCTTGGACTTTTACGTGGAACTTGCGCGTCTATTCGAATTCAGGAACCGGTCTCCACCAAGTTCCTATTGCTGACTACAATCTTCAAGCGAAGATTAACCTCCACTCGGGAGGGTCGAATCTCAAGCTGGGACCTGAACCCGCATACACCATCGTAACGTCAAACATCATCCGCTTTTCAATCATATGACCCAGATGTTCGTGCGTCGGAGTGAGAAGTAACCGATCCAGAAAGAGGCACACTAAACTCGCGCTTCCTCATCATATGTCTTCCCGAAGCCGGAGCCGAAACCACGCATACAGTCTAGAATTATCGCGTTTCCGAGGAAATTAGAGAGAGGAGGGGTTTCCCCCCTTATCGTGGTTATTAGTCGCCGCCGTCGTCGTCGCCGTCGTCGTCTTGCAGGAACTTGCCGATGTCTTGAATGAAGTGGGCCACATCCGGCGTCCCCCAACCCGTAGTCAGGTCGTATCCCTTGCTGGCTGCAAATCCGTCGACGCCTAACTGGCCAGCCGTATCGCTGTTTTCACCCTTGGTTATGTCATGGAATGCGTGTTTGGACTTCTCGCTCGCTCCCAAACTGTAGATTGCTGGATTTATGAAGCCGACAGGGCCTCCGTTCTTTTGGTCGAGTATGGCGATGATCGCCGCCCAGGCAGGCGAAGAAGCACTCGTCCCGCTAAACACGCCCCATCGGCCGAGGAAACCGAGGAAAGCCAAGACGCCCCCTTGAGCCGCGGCGTTGAACGAGACGTCGGGAGTAAGTCGGCCTTCGGCCTCGACTGAGCTTCCCAGGATAGTGCTGAATGAGTCAGGGAGATGCTCCTGATAAGATGGCCGTTCGTAGAGGGAGCTCACTCCACCTCCGGTGACTCTCCCGACGGAACCTCCAAATGCTGCGAATTCGTTCCAAGCGGCTTCACCGCCATATCGTACGGGGAAGCAGGAGCTAGGCACGCCCGGCCTCGTTGCAGTTGCGCAGCCACTCGCTCCGCCATTTATTACGACTAGACCTGTGTTGCATTGCTTGTGGGCAGCGCATGTTAATGTCTTGCCGGGGCCAGGGAAGAGTCCAAACTGGCCGCCGTAAGGCTGGCCCTGGGTGCCACCGACAGCTAGATTGAGAGGATTCGTTGATGGCCAGGAGGGTGTCAACTCGGTTGTACCCAGGAAACGGGCGTCTGTGTTGGCTCCGTCGTCTCCCGAGGAGGCGATGACAGTCCATTGGCGTTCTTTCGCAAGTTCGTAGATTGTGTCGGCGGTGGCCTTGATGGTGGGATCCGTTGCAGTGCACTGGAGGGTGACGGGGTCGACGGCAGTGCAGCCAACTAGGTCGTCTGGTTCCCCGAAGCTCTGAGACATGATGCTCCCCCTATACTTGTCCTGGGAAACGACTGCCGCCTCGGCGCTGTTTATGCTCGTGTCTTGGCAGTCGGCACTTACGACTAGGACGATCTTCGCCCCGGGCGCGAGTCCGTGAGACATCGTGACATCGAGTGTCGTCTCAGCAGCCCAGCCGAAGGCACCGCAGAGCACTGCGTTCGGCGCGGTCGAGAGGTCGGCTACGGTCTTCACGGGACAATTGTCAGTCGAGGATCCCGTCCACGTTGGAGGACAGAGGACTGTGACTTGCGCCTGAGGGATGCCGAAAGCCGTGTCGAACTTGTCCAGGTCGCTCTGAATTGTGGGGCTACCGAAGGCGTCAACTATGACGATGGCCGAACCCGATCCGGGAAGGCCGCTATTGTCGCCATTCCCCTCCTCCGCGTCCTTCGAATTGTCCTCTTCGTTAACTTTGGCGGCGGGAAAGTCGTAGGCAGTTTTCAGAAAGTTCGGAGGGTAGCATATTATTGTGCCAAGCGGACCGCTGGAACAGAATGGGACCCCTCCTACGGTCTGGGAATCGAATGATGGGTCGAGGAGCGTAAGGCGGTGCAGAGGTTGAACCATTGGAAGCCGGCTGCTCGTTGTTGGAGCTGCGAATGTGATTCGTGAGATGCCGGAAAAAGCTAGCAATGATATTGTAAATGTTGTGAAAAATATTTTCTTGAGTTTATCACTCAACGCGAGGGACCGCGTCCGCACGATACTTAATGTTATTCCTTGAAATGTATGTTTGTGGGTTTTAATGAGGAACTGGTGAAGAAAAAGTCTGGGGCTTTTCCACGACTCTTCTGCTGAGAGGGTCATGGAGTTGGGCAGAGCATCAAGAATGTCTAAGCAAAGGGCAGTCCTGCTTGTCTCACGGAGACACTAGCAAAAATTGTTAGACAACCAACGGTAGGCCCTGCGGACCCTTATGATCGGAAGAGTTGCGGACATCTCTGCCAGCGTCAAGCTCTGCAGCGCAGGCTCCATCGTCTTGATTCGGTTCATTGGTCACTGCCTTCTCCCAATCTCCGGAAGAGTTCATCTTCTTTAGGGTCTTGCAGAGCCTCATCTTCGATTCTCTCAACCCATAGCATCCCCGCGAGATGCTCCTCTTCACCCATCGGTTGAAGAGTGCCCCACCTCTAGATGGCGATACCCAACGCGACTATGATCATTGCGGGGCTGTTCCGCAACGCCAGGAAGGCCCCTAAGTGGCAGCCGCACCATTAGGTTTATCTCACGACCGCTTTCTCGGCGACAGGATGCAGGAAACCTCGTCGCGCTTTGCCCGCCTCGTGAGCATCAGGGTGCGACCGGGAAAAGAAACAGATTTCGCGAAGACATTCGAGGAGAAGATCCTTCCCTCTGCCCTCAGGGAGGCGGGACTCCGCCGCGTCTACCTTCTTCGCCTTCTCGGCTCTCCCGCCGAGTTTGTCACGTTCTCCCTCTGGGACTCCGAGAAGGAAGCGGAAGAATATGTTGACAGCGGCCGCTACAGGAGCTACGTCTCGAAAATTTCCGAACTGCTCGAGGAGGAGCCAACAGTCTCTAGGTTCGTCGTCGACATCCACGCGGTGGGTCAGTCGGTCAAGCCGCTGAGAAAGAAGAGACGTTAGTCACTGCCTAAGCCATCGAATCAAACGGCGAGATGTCCGACGAAAGAAAAGACGAGCCGAGGTCATCCTACTGGTAGATGCTGCCCTCGTCGGGCTGCTTGGCAGCCAAGGGTCCCTTTGGCGCCTGAAGCTCATCCAGGTCAATCTCAAACCCTACCATCTTTGAGAGCACCTCGAGCATCCTCGCCACCGACCTAGGGCGGGGAAGAGGTTCGCCGTGATTGACCGAGACCTTGTAGCCTCTCATCGCGTATCCTTTCGCCAGCCCCACGACCATCGAGGCGAAGAAAGGGGCGGGCTCATCTTTGATCAGCTCCACCCCGTGCGATTTCAGCTCCTTAACTCCTACGAGGTCTGTTGCGAACCCTAGCACGGCTGGCGTCTGGTCGGGCGGGAGAGGCGCCTCGGTCCATCTGGCTCCGATAGAGTAGACCTCACCCACCCCGAGACTTCTCGCGTACGTCAGGACAGCGTCGGCAAACTCGTACTGGTCGTCGAGGGGAGAGGAGTCGCCCCCGAAGAGGACGATGTCACGCTCTCCCCGATGGAGGTGGAACTGATTCACGACCAGACTCACCGTTCCGTCTTCGCGGACGGCAACCTCAGGGGGGAGTGCGGAGGAATACAGGGAGGCGAGAGGGACGAACTTCATCTTCTTCATCATGTAGCTTGCGAGTTCCCGCGCCTGCGAGTAGAGGGCCCGGTACTGAGGGATGGAGGTCGAGAGTGAGACTAGCAGGGCCGGCTTCTTCAGGGCGCCGTCATGGTGAACTTCAAGCTGCTGCCACACGATCTTCCAAGACAATGCAGGACCAATGCTATATAATTTTCGCGACCGCTGGGACGACCTTGACGGGCCTGAGCGACGCTCGCTGTCGTATTCTGGGACCGCCCTAACGGTCGGTGAGCCTTCGAGGGATTGAGTCTGATGACAGTTGTCGCATCGAGGCATTCGATTCCAAGACTTCGCAGCCTCGGGAATGCCCCTCAAACAGCCGGGACAACACTTTAGAGCGGGTTCCGCCTTAAGTAGTGGGTACATAGGGAGGCTGAGCCCTTTAATGACGTCCTACTGGAAGAGACTATCACATAATGGGGTCGCAGTTCCTGAACCCTACCTAGCAGAGGGCTTGAAAGTCAAGGTAAGGGGGAGGGAGGTGAGCCTACCCCCGCTCGCGGAGGAGATGGCCTACCATCTCGCGAAGAAGAAGGACACTCAGTACGTCAAGGACGCGTACTTCGTAACGAACTTCACAAAGGACTTCGTCATGCTACTCCCCGATTGGTGCAGGGGCGCGAAGTTCGAGGAGGTTGACTTCTCCCACTT
>VBPP01000352.1 GCA_005877365.1 Nitrososphaerota archaeon | reverse complement strand
ATCTACCGGGACGAGGTCAGGGAGATAATCGCGGACGTGATGAAATTTTCCGGGGAGATAATCCGGTCCTACTCTTGAACTTGAACGAAGAAGCAGAGACTTACCTCAGAACCAAGGAGAGGGGTTTTCTCGCCACGATGGGGAAGGAAGGACCGACGGTCATCCCCGTCTGCTTCGCCTACGAGTCAGGGAAGATCTACTCGGCGATAGATCGAAAGCCCAAGTCCGGGCGCGAGCTGGCGAGGGTCAAGAACATCGAGAAGAGTCCACGCGTCGCGTTCATCCTCGACACGTACTCCGACGACTGGAGGAGGCTCTCGTACCTCCTCGCACACGGGAAGGCATCCCTGGTAAGAGAGCCGAGCGAAGAGGGGAGGGCCAAGGAGCTACTCCTCTCGAAGTATCCGCAGTACCGATGGTTGGGGCTAGACGGATCGAGGACCATTCGTGTCACCTCCAGCCAGTGTACAAGATAGGTCTGTACACTTCGAAAGACCAGTAATCGCGAAAATCCTCGATTGCGTACGATGCCTTTACCCTCCCGACGAGTAGCTCATGGTCTCCAAATCTGATGGTCTTCGTCAGAGAGCACTCCAAGACGGCAACAGCAGCGTCTATCACGGGGACGTCCACCCTCTTCCCTCTGTGATGCTTCAAGCCTGCCGAGAGCAGCTTGTCCTCGCCCTCCTTGCCCGCGTGGGAGGCGAGGTGTGCCATTGCACGAATATCCTTCTTGTCGAGCCAGCAGAGAGAGAATCGCCTCGCGGCGATGACCGTCTTGTGCGTGGTGTGCGAGGGCAATGACGAGACGCCCACGAGGGAGGGAGACTCGGACAGAGCGGTGAAGGAGACGACCGGCATCGCGGAGACCGTCTTCCTGTGGGACGCTGAGAGAACCGCAGGAACCGACGGATAAAAGAGCCGGTACGCCTTTCCCGTGTCGACCTCCTTCATCCGACCGAGACCAGTCGTCACGACCGTATAAAGGGAGACGCGAGGCTTCGAGCCAAGGAGCATTCGGCGTCTTATACCTCGGGTTTGAAGAGAGAGCGCGCCTTGAGGATCGTCGGGTTAGACCTTGCAGGCAGCGAGACGAGAAGAACCGGTTTCTGCTCTATGGACCAGGGCCTCTCCTGCCGGACCAAGGTGCTCTACACCGACGAGGAGGTCATCCGGGAGACCCTGTCACAGGAGCCCGACGTGGTAAGCATCGACGCGCCTCTCTTTCTCCCAAAGGGGAGGGAGAGCCTCGAGGTGAAGGGGCCGCCACACTTCCGGGCTTGCGACAGGGAGCTCCTCAGGATGAAGATCAGGTTCTTTCCGATCTCTCTGGGACCGATGCGAAAGTTGACGAAGAGGGGAATGAGTCTGAGGAGTGTCTTCGAGGGGTCGGGACTCCGTGTGATCGAGAGCTTCCCGGGCGCAATCCAGGACATGCTCGGAATGCCTCGTAAGCAGGAGGGGCTGGAGAAGCTCAGGATGGCCCTGATTCGGTATGGCGCACGCGGCGAAGTCAACCGAAACGACCTCACGGGGGATGAGTTGGACGCAATCACGTGCGCACTGGTCGGAAAGATGCTGCTCGAGGGAGACTACCTCGCAATAGGCGACCCGGAAGAGGGACTGATGATCTTGCCGAAGTGGACCTCTCACAAGTCTGCGGGAAGTTAGTGGGTACCGGGCTCTCTTCGACGAACCGGTTCGGCCGAGGCGAGGTTGCTGCGTAGAGGGTGGGTGTATGATCTTCGGAGCGCGAGCGATGGCGCTACTAGCAAGTCGAGCGTTTGAATAATTTTCACATTCTACTACATTTTC
>VBPP01000354.1 GCA_005877365.1 Nitrososphaerota archaeon | reverse complement strand
ACCGAACCTCGTCACGGGACCCTCGAATCCCTTCCCCTTGGTGATCGAGAGCGCGTCCACATACATGCCTGGCTTGAAGACTTCCGAGAACTTCACTTTCTTGCCGAGAAGTTTCGTCGCATATTCAAACTGCGAGCCTATTTCGCCCCCTCCCACGCCCATCTCGAGGGCGATGGGTTCCTTCTGTGTGAGTCCTGCCTCCCTCGGAACGACAGAGACGATTCCCGCGACTCTGCTCACCCTGGCGAGTCTCTCTCTCCACCCGCCGATGACCTTCTCTTGCTCCGACTCATTTCCGCTGTTGCTATGCCACTCCGCGATAGGCCGCTCGCCGCCGTTTTCATGCGCATAGAGGCGAACCCCGACCACCTCAGCCTCGGGGATGGCGAGAACTGTCGCCGGGTTGAAGAGCGGTTTCCCGAAGTTTGGCGTCTTCTCCCTATCGTCGGTTGTTATTGCGTGAATCGTTCCGGCCTTGAAGGATGGGAACCCGAGCAGGACTGGTGCTCCGCTGCTTACTC
>VBPP01000353.1 GCA_005877365.1 Nitrososphaerota archaeon | reverse complement strand
GCCGTTTCCCCGTTGACCTTTAAGTCTTCTTTCGAAAACCTAAACCGAGAGGGTATTCACGAGGTAGAGACCAGCGCCGATCGCCTCTTCGGTTCGAACTGTCTCGACGTGTTGTTCACCGAAGAGGTTGACGACGAACTGAACCCTGGTGGAGAGGTCTTTCCCTACGATTTCGAAGAGACCTCGCGAGGGGGAGCCAAAGATCAGAACGACGGAGTTAGCCTTTTCGAAGGCAACTCTGAGGCCTCCGAGAACTGACCTGATGCTATTCCCGTAGCGGGAGGTCGCTATCTTGAGTTCGAATCTCTCGTCGGTCATCAGCTCATCCAAGGTCCTCAGCTCCACGGCGTATCCCCAGTATTCGTGAACCGCCTCCCTCGCGACGACCTCGCCTGTCAGGGGAGTCGTCTCCCTTATTCTGACGGTAACCCGCTTGTTCGCGCCGAGGCGCTGCCCCAGGTATGGATGCTTCTCCAGCCCGATGTTTACCCTCCCGTCAGAGAGTGTGACACCCTCCCTGATCTCTCCAACCTTCAACTTCTCCACCTGAACCCTCGGCTTGTGAGACGGAATCCGAAGGGGCGGTAAGAGGCCCGCGTACTTCAGAGCCTCGTCGAACCCAAACAGGCTCCTCCTCAAGTACTGAGGAGTTTCGAGGTACTCCAAGACTCGCGTGATCAGCCTGGATTCTCCCCTCCCCTTCGGGTCGCGGAATACAATGACGGTATCGACGCCGTAGATCGCGCAGGAGCGGGCGATTGTTCCGTCAAGGTTGTGGGCGCATCCTTTGCCGACCCGAGACTCCTCTAAATCTGTCTCGTTTGGTGGAATTGGGCCCCTCCGAAGCCTCTGATGTCCTTACGCGGAGATCGTGGGGAGTTCCGCCGCGGCGAGGCCCAGCACGCTGAGCCGTCGAGACAACGGATTTCGGTTTCCCGGATGACACGAGCAGAACCTCTCTGCCGGCTATGGGTTTCTGACTCCTCCCATCATTCTCACTCTAACTGGGCCATCCGCCGAAGCGGTTCGACCCATCGGTCGCCGCCTCCGGCCCGGTTCGAACAACTCACGGTGTGTAGACTGCGGTAAGACTCAAGGTGATACTAATACTTCCAAGAGTAACCGTGTGGAAAATGTTCGTGATGCCATCGCTCCAGTGACTGAATGTCTCCCCTCCGTAATCGGCCACGGCAACCTGGTACGTCTGTCCGTTGCTGACTACGAAGGAGCAGGGAGAGTAACACCACTGCAACATCACCCCGTTCTGCCAAAGCGTCGTGTAGTAGCCGTTTATCGGCGCCCCCGCAGAGTTGACCGTGCTCACGGATATCTGTGAGGAACCTGCTAGGGTTGTGGTAGTAGTGCTTGTAGTTGAAGTGGTGGTTGTGGCTGTCGTCGTTGAAGTAGTTGTCACAGTATTGCCACAGTTCAGGACCGCAGTCAAGGAGGTGTCGCTGGTTATGGATACGTCTCTCAGATTATTCGGGCTGTTTGTGTCGAGCCAGTGATCGAAGGTGCAGGAGGCAAAGCCGTCGGCCTCGAGAGTGTACGACTGCCCGCTATTGAGAGTGTATGTGGCTGGGGTGTACCCATTAGCTAGCACCTGGCCGTTCTGGGAGAGTTCCGTCCAATATCCCGTGAGTGCCACTCCAGTTGTATCCCGAGTATTGATCGTAAGGTTGGGTGTACCATTGCCACTAGTTGTAGTCGATGTAGCGGTCGTGGACGTTGTACTCGTCGTTGCGGAGGAGGAACTGGTACTGCTGGTCGTACCCGTAGTAG
>VBPP01000205.1 GCA_005877365.1 Nitrososphaerota archaeon | reverse complement strand
ATCTTTCCATGGAAGCTTACATCCCGGGAGCGACAGCGGTAGGAATCGCCTACAAGGACGGAGTAATTCTAGGCGCCGAGAGGAGAATAACTCTTGGAAACTACGTCATCAGCAAGACTGGGAAGAAGGTCTTCAAGGTCACCGAGAATGTCGGCGTCGTCTGCGCCGGGATGATCGCCGATATGCAGAACCTCGTCAGGGAGGTTTCAACCTACGCGAAGCTGAAGGAGCTCGAGTCGAGGCGATTCCTGAAGCCGAACTCCGTCGCGAAGCTCATGTCTGTGCTCATGTTCGAAAGGAGGTACGCCCCTCTGCTCACGCAGGTGATTCTGGGTGGAGTCGGCAACAAGCCCCTCGTCTACGTCCTGGACCCCCTCGGAAGTGTAATCTCCGACGAATACGCCGCAATTGGGACGGGCGCGGAGATGGCGATCGCCGTCGTCGAGGCGGCCTACTCTCCCTCCATCACGCACAAAGAGGCAAGGGAGGTTCTTGTCTCCTCGATAAAGGCGGCCATTCAGAGGGACGCGATGAGCGGGAACGGGCTGGACATTCTGAGCGTTGACGCCTCGGGCATCAAGGAAGAAGCGATCAACCTGTAGGGGTGACTTAGCGTGTGGACGTACGGGAAGGTGAAAGTCCACTGGCTAGGACACGACTCGTTCGTCCTGGAGGGATCCAGAACTGTCGTCATCATCGACCCTTTTCAGGCGAAGGGGAACTTCAAGGCGGACATCCTGCTCCTCTCGCACGAGCACTACGACCACATGAATCCTGACGACATCCGGCGTTTCACGAGCCCTTCCACGAAGGTGGTGGCGCCGAGAATCTGCGAATCAGGCCTCAGGGAGTTTGGGTTGGAGAAGAAGTTCGTCTCACCGAACTCCAGGGTCGAGCTGCAAGGAGTCGTGATCGAGACTCTCCCCGCATACAACCTGAACAAGTTCAGGTCCCCCGGGCAGGTTTTTCACCCGAAACAGGATGGGAGGGTGGGTTATCTCGTTACGCTGGAGGGAGTCAAGTTCTACCACGCGGGCGACTCCGATGCAATCCCGGAGATGAAGTCTCTTAGCGTCGACGTCGCCTTCCTCCCTGTCTCTGGAACCTACGTCATGACGCCTGAGGAAGCGGCCGAGGCGGCGAAGGCGATGAAGACAAAGGTGGCGGTCCCTATGCACTACGGGAAGATCGTCGGCGGGAAGACGGACGCGGAGAGGTTCAAGACTCTCGTGGGCGGGTCGACAAGGGTGGAGATTCTGGAGCAGGAGTAACCATGCTACTCGGGAACGCTCTCCGACTTCAACTTCCCCCTCTCTAGCGTGACGAAGAGAAACCTGTTGTCAGCGAAGACGAGGGTCAGCTCGTCTTCTTTCTCTGTGACGGTCAGCAGCGCCTTCCCGAGGATTCCGTCAAACTTTGCCATCGGCCGAACCTCCCCCGCGTCTTGATTCATTCTATTTCTGCTTTTCAGGGTCCATGTAGTTGGTCAGGTCGAGAGACTTCCTGACCGCGAACCTCTCGACAGAAACGCCCGTCGCTGTCCTTATCATTCCTCGTATGACCTCGTCGATGCTCTTCCCCCTCGTCTGATTCTTCATCTGCTTCAAGACACGGTGCGTGTCATCATGCACCTTCACGCTCTTCACCAATCTCACGCCCTCCGTTGCGCGTGGGCAACCCTTCTGTGCTCAGTTCTAACGCAGAGGTTCTGCACGACTGCTATCCCGGCCCTCCTCGCCGCTTCGGCGGCAGCGGGGTTCTCGATCCCGAGCTGCATCCAGATCATCTTCGGATTGGCCCCATCTGCCTTTCGCAGCTGTATCGCCTGTTCGGCGATCGGGGGAACCTGCTCGGAAGGCCTGAAGATGTCGACGACCTCGATTCGCCTGGCCTCCTCCGCCGGAATCTCGAGCAGGCTCGGATACGCCCTCTCGCCCAGTATCTCAGAGGCCGTCGGGTTCACGGGAATTATCCTGTAGCCTTGTTCCTTCAGGTAATGTGAAACACTGAAACTCTCCTTACTCGGGTCCTTGGAAAGCCCAACTACCGCAATCGTCTTGCTTCCGAGCAGTAACTCGACCTCTCTCGACGTCGCCATACATTCCCGCCTTTTCCCTTCTATTAATTCATGAATGAGAGAATCGGTCTGACTCGGTATCGTCGCGAGTTCATCATCTGCCCCTTGGAGCTTGTATGGGCTCTGACTGGGACGGCGTTCACCTCATCGTCAGTCTCGACTCCTCACTCGTTCCTTTTAGGTTTTTATCGAGCCAGGGAAGAGCCGGCCATAGGATTCCGAGTGGACGACCACGCCCGACGTGCCTGACTTCTCCCGGTTGGTTGTGTTCGATGATTCTACCCGGGCACCGATCTTGACGAAGGGTAGCTCTCGCGGCAGCCGCTTCCCAACTCCCTCGCCCGCAACTCGTGATGCTCAGAGGGTCTCACCGGGTTCTAAGAGGGAGAAGCCGAATTCACTGAGTGACTCGAAAGCGTTATGAACAGACCGTCCTCCCGCAGCCCTTGACTACTCGTGAGCGATTTTCCGGAGGTGGTCGTGAAGGAGGAGTACGAGGAGATAAGAAGGTGGGCGAAGGATTTCGGGCAGCGGGAAATCGCTCCCATCGCTGAGAAACTTGACAGGACAGACGAGTATCCCCTGGGCCTTGCGAGGAAGATGGGGGAGTACGGACTCTTGGGACTCTCGATCCCTGAAGAATATGGAGGTCTAGGGCTGGGGGCCGTCGGCGCCATCATAGTCGCCGAGGAGATCGCCAAGGTGAGTCTTTCTGCCGGGCTGATAATCGGAGTCCAGAACGGGCTCGTGGGAAACGCGATCGCCAAGTTCGGGTCCACGAAGCAGAAGGAGAAGTACCTCCCCCGGCTCGTGAAGGGGGAGATAATCTGCTCCTTCGGGCTCACGGAGGCTGGGGCGGGAAGCGACGCCGCGGGGATTTCTACAAAGGCTGAGAGGGCTGGCGAATGGTACAAGATCAGTGGCTCAAAGCTGTGGATTTCGCAAGGTATGGTCGCCGACCTCATCCTCCTCTTCGCGCGGACGGGCTCTCAGGAGGACAGAGCTGCCGGGATAACATCCTTGATCGTCGAGAAGGGATCGGATGGCTTCACAGTGGGGTCGAAGCTGGAGGTGATGGGCCTGAGGGGGACGGGGACGGCAGAACTCGTCTTCAAGGACTGTAGGGTCCCCGCCTCGAGTGTGCTCGGCACCGAAGGCGACGGCTTCTTGATTGCCATGGCGGTGCTCGACGAGGCCAGAATAGGGGCGGCTGCGGCGGCCGTCGGAATAGCCGAGGCAGCCCTCGACGCTTCGATGGCGTACGCAAAGAAACGGGTCCTCTTCCGCAAGACTTTATCGAAGTTCGAATCGATTCAGTTCCTGATCGCCGACATCGCGACGAAGATTTCTGCGGCCAGGCTTCTGACCTACAGGGCGGCTTACCTCCTGGAGACGGGAAAGCCGTTCCAGCGAGAGGCCGCGATGGCCAAGGTCTTCTCGAGCGAAACTGCCGTCTGGGCCTGCGAGAGGGCGATTCAGATTCACGGAGGCTACGGCGTGAGCAAACTCCTTCCCCTCGAGAGGTTCCTCCGCGATGCGAAGACACTTGATATAGTGGAGGGGGCATCAGAGGTTCAGAGATGGATACTCGCGCGGGATCTGCTCGGGCTGTAGGCGAGGGATGAACAGGGTAGCGATTGTTGGGGCAGGCCACTCCAAGTTTGGGAAGAGGAAGGACGTCAACGTGGCAGAGCTCGCCTTCGAGTCAATCAAGCAGGCTGTCACCGACGCGGGGATAGAGAGGAAGGAGATCAAGAACGTCGTCGTCGGGAGCGCAGGGGGCTGGTACGAGGAGGCCCTCCCAGCCGTCATAGTAAACGAGTATGCCGGCCTGCGCTCGGTGGGGACGATGAGAGTCGAGGCCGCCTGCGCGAGCGGGAGCGCCGCTGTGAAGGCAGCGCATGACAGCGTGGCGACCGGGGAGTCTGATGTCGCTCTTGCAGTCGGGGTGGAAAAGATGACGGAAGTGGACACCATGACCTCGGTTGAGCTGATCGGGAGGGCGGGCTCGTACATGTGGGAGTTCGAAAACTACGGGATGACTTTCCCAGCCTACTACGCGCTCTACGCCGTCTCCTACATGAACCGGTTCAACACGACCGAAGAAGACATGGCCAGGGTCGCCGTGAAAGCCCACCACTACGGTTCCCTGAACCCCAACGCCCAGTTCCAGAAAGAGATCACGGTCGAGAAGGTCCTCTCCTCCCAGGTCGTCGCCTGGCCGCTCAAGCTGTACGATGCATGCCCGCTCACCGACGGGTCGGCCGCGGTCGTACTCGCCAACGAAGAGGTAGCGAAGAGACTCACCGATACCCCTGTCTGGATCAAGGGGATCGGTTACTCCTCCGACTCGGCGAACCTCAGCAAGAGAGATGACTACGTCGGTCTAAGGGCCTCGGTCGAGGCCGGGAGGAGGGCATACCAGGCTGCCAAGGTCACTCCGCGTGAGGTCGACGTGGCGACGTGTCACGACTGCTTCACAATCGCTGAGATAATGGCCTACGAGGACCTCGGATTCTGCGAGAAGGGCGAGGGCGCCAAGCTTGTGAGGGAGGGGCAGACCGAGATCGGCGGAAGAATCCCCGTGAACTTGGACGGGGGGCTGAAGGCGAAGGGGCACCCGATAGGTGCGACTGGGGTCTCGATGATGGTGGAGATCACAAAGCAGCTTCGTGGGGAGGGGGGGAGCAGGCAGGCCCCCATCAGGAACGGGATAGGTCTCGTCCACAACGTGGGGGGCACGGGTCACTATGCCTACGTTACCATACTCTCAAGGGGCGCGTAGTGACGCGGGAGGAAGAACAGCCGACCCTTCGTTCAAGAAGGTCCCTCACCCTCCGCTTCGACATCCCCATCTCCAGAACCCATGAGTTCTGGGACGCACTGGGGAAAGGAAGGTTTGTCACAACGAGGTGCTCTGCCTGTGGCAACGAGAGCTTTCCGCCCCAGGCCGACTGCCCGAGATGCATGAGCGACCGATTCGAATGGGTCGACCTAGAGAGGGAAGCGAGGCTTGTGACCTACACCTACGTCCAGGTCACCCCCGCCAGCTTCGTGAACGACGAGCCCTACATCATAGCGATAGGAGAGTTTGCAAACGGGATCAAGGTCCTCGCGTGGCTGGAGGGGGTCCCTGTCGAAAAAGCGAAGGTAGGGATGAAGCTCACGGTCGAAGCGAGAAGAAGCAGTGAGGGGAATCCTTACTATGTCTTCGTGCCGTCCCTTCCTTCCTAGAATTCCTTCGGGACCTCCCTGATGACTTCGGCTATTCTAATGAACCTGTCCCTGTAGAAGAGGATCTTCGTTATTGACCCCCTGAATCTCAACGAGCCCTTCAAGACAGCCGCCTGAAAGTCCAGCTCCCCCCTCGCGACCCTCGTCCACACCTCGTACGGCCCCTCGAACGCGAACTCAGCCTGGAAGTTGGGCTCCGCCCTCTGGATCGTTGTCTTTCCGTTCTCGACCGCGACAGAGAAGCTGGCGCTCTGGTCGGTCGCAGCCAGGACAAGGGTCGTCTTCAGGTTTTTCGTGCCGTCTTGCCACTTCGCGTCGGAGTTCAACCTTGTTTCTACTTCCTTGAAATACTCCTCACTGAAGTATTTGGCCAAGCGAGTTAACCACCCCCGGAGGTCGCAGCAAGCCTTTTGAGCTTACCTATCACTCCTGAGACAGCAACGCATCTGAGGG
>VBPP01000229.1 GCA_005877365.1 Nitrososphaerota archaeon | reverse complement strand
GAAAGCGTGGATGTTCTGGAGGCGGTCGAATCGTTCGAGCGACTCGGCGTCGAGACCGTCATAGCAACGGCTGTTGAGAGAGACGGGACGGCGAACGGCCCAGACTTCAATACTTACAGGGCGCTCAGGGGCGCCAGTGGGATGAAGATAATCGCCTCGGGCGGAATAAGGTCCCCCGAGGACATCGAACGGCTGAGCGCACAGGGGCTGGACGGCGTGATTATCGGTCGGGCGCTCTACGAAGGAACAGTCAGGCTGGCTGAGTTGAGGGTGAGTTAGTGTGCCTCTCGCTAAGCGGATAATCCCGTGCCTTGACGTCAAGGACGGCAGGGTCGTCAAGGGGGTAAGGTTCAGCGGGCTCAGGGACGCAGGGGACCCGGCAGAACTCGCGAAGCGCTACCGGGACGAAGGAGCCGACGAAATCGTCTTCCTCGACATCACCGCAACAAACGCGAAGAGAAAGACGTTGGCCGGTCTAGTAAGGAAGGTTGCGTCCTCCCTCGACATACCGTTCACCGTCGGTGGAGGGATTCGGACTGCGAGCGACTTGCAGGCGGTGCTTCTGAGCGGAGCCGACAAAGTATCGATAAACACCGCGGCGCTGTCGACGCCCGGACTTATCCGAGATTTGGCGGATATCTACGGTTCGCAGTGCATCGTGGTCGCAATCGACGCCAAGCGCAATCCGGAAGGTCGAGGGTATGAAGTGTACAGCCATGCGGGCGGGAAACGATGGCGCAGGGATGCGCGGGAATGGGCCAGGAAGGCGGCTGCGCTCGGGGCGGGGGAGCTTCTTGTGACCTCTATCGATAGGGATGGGACAAGGCTTGGCTACGACATTGATTTGCTTAAGGAGATTACTTCAAGCGTAGGGATACCCGTGATTGCCAGCGGAGGCGCAGGCTCGTTGGAGGACTTCTTTGACGTACTGACGGTGGCCGGATGTGATGCGGCGCTGGCAGCATCCATCTTCCATTACGGCGAACTCTCAGTTAGACAGGTGAAGGAACATCTGGCTGCCAGGGGAGTGGTCGTCAGACCTTGAACTTCATCGGAGTCGAGGAAGTCGATTTCGCTAAGGGGAAAGGCCTGGTGCCCGTCGTGGCCCAGGAAGCAGTCACCGGAAGAATATTGATGCTTGCCTATGCTAACAGGGAGGCCCTTGAGAGGACAATGAATACAGGTTTTGCCCATTACTTCAGCAGGAGAAGAGGGAGACTCTGGAGAAAGGGCGAGGACTCCGGGCACGTGCAGCGTGTCAAGAAGGTACGGGTCGACTGCGACGGCGACTCGCTGGTTTATGTCGTAGAACAGACCGGGCCAGCATGCCACACGGGCGAAGAGAGCTGCTTTTACAGAGGCGTCAAGGTCAGAAAGCAGAAGAAGCCCTAGGCGCGCATTCACCACCATAATTACCAATCACAGTGGCGGAAAGCCCACGATTCCAATCCTGGGATGAATGCAGAATAGGGTGTCTTCATGGAATGAAGGCGCCTAATCCTCTGTGGGTGGAATGCTGGAACGCGACTTCGCGGCGTAGATAGTGCTGAAGGGAGGACTCGCTCAGGTAGGCGTGGTATGCCCGAGCTCAGGCCAGTAGATGGGCCCCTACCCGTTCCGACAACGGACGCGCGAGGCCGGTGGGCGAAACAGGAGCCTACGCGGCGGATATGCCACGCGGCAAGATGCCGCTTGAAGCCAACGACTGAGGTCTCGCGAAAATGTCACGCCAAAGCCGGGGAGGAATCGACGAATACTAGACGTTCCGCGATAGCAGGTTTCGTAGCGAAGGTGCGTCATTCACCTTGGGCATGGCTTTCGGGTCCAGCTTCACCGTCTCAGGGTCCTTCAGCCCGCTCCCCGTCCCGATGCAGACCACCACATCGTCGGACCTGATCAGGTCGCGCAGGTGTGAAAGAGCGGCCACGGGCGCCGCGCTGGCGGGCTCGAGGAAGATCCCCTCCTTCGAGGCCAGCTCATCCCGGGCCTTCATGATCTCATCGTCTTCCACGGAAATCGCGGTCCCTCCAGATTTCCTGATCGCCCTAACCGCCTTCTTCCAGGATGCCGGGTTTCCTATCCTGATGGCCGATGCGACGGTTGAGGGTTCTGCCCACGCTTCGACGCTCTCCCCCCTCTCAGCGATCGCTTTTACGATTGGCGCTGCACCGCTTGCCTGCACGCCGACCATGACAGGGAGTTCCTTTGTTATTCCCCACTCGCGCAGCTCCTCGAACCCCTTCCAAATGGCGCTAATATTCCCGGCATTTCCAACGGGCAGGACGACGTAGTCTGGAACCCTTCGACCCAGCTGCTCGTATGTTTCGAAAGCCGCCGTCTTCTGCCCCTCGACGCGATAGGGGTTTATCGAGTTCACGAGATAGATCCGGTCGTCGGCGGCGGCGACCTCCCGCACGATTCCAAGCGCTTTCTCGAAGTCTCCGTCAACCTTCAGAATCTTTGCCCCGTGGGCGGCAGCCTGAATCAGCTTGCCCGGGGCTACCTTGCCCGCGGGGAGGAGAACCACGGCTCGGAGGCCCGCCCGTGCAGCGTAGGCCGCGAGTGATGCTGAGGTGTTGCCCGTCGAGGCGCAGATTAGAGTACGGGCGCCTGCTTCGAGGGCTCTGGTGACGGCAACCGTCATACCTCTATCCTTGAACGAACCGGTGGGGTTCTGCCCCTCGTTCTTGAACCGCAGCGCCTTGAATTTTCTGGACTTTGCGATGAAGACGGAAGGCACCAACGGGGTTCCGCCCTCTCCGAGCGTTACGTGAGGCGTCCCCCTATCGATAGGCAAGGCCTTGGCATACCTCCAGACACCTAGCTGCTCACTCCCGGAGACAAGCCCAGCATAGGCGAGATGTTGATCGCGAGTGAACTCGAGCAAGTCGCCACACCTCGAGCAGGTAAAGCCGCCCGGTTCGTCATTCTGTTTGGTCTCGCAAGATATGCAGCTGAGCGTCCACCCCCACTTAACTCGAGACAACTCGCGCTCCCGAGCCCACCTTGGTGATGAACCCCGTGGCCTCCACCCCTGCATGCCCGAAAGCGGAGAGCATCGCCTTGAGGATAGTCTGCGGAGAAGTCTTCAGGGAGTCTGCCACCGCCAAGAGTGTCGGGCCGGCTCCGCTTATGCAGACCCCAGAAGCTCCACTCAGAATCGCGGCTCTCCTGACCTCGTGGAAACCTGGAATCATTCCAGCCCGCGAGGGCTCAACAATCTCATCTCGCATACCGTACCCGATGAGTTCTACATCACCGCGCGCGAACCCGGAGACGATCGCCGACGCCATCGAGAGGTTATGGACAGCGGCTGAGAGCTTAGTCACGGAGGGAAGCAAAGAGCGAGCGAACTCTGTCTTTCTCTTTGGTAGGGCCACGACGGGCGTGGCGAGACATAGCTTCAGGGCGCGAGGCGGAGAGTAGCTGATTACATGAGGTCGGTCACCGTCGTTGATCGCCACTGAGAATCCGCCGACGAGTGAGGCGGCCACATTATCGTAGTGGGCGGTGCCAGAGGAGAGCCTCTCCCCGAGAGCAGCATAGCGGAGCAGTTCCGTTTGACTCAGCTCGAGCTCAAAGAGCTCGCCGACTGCGAGGGCGGCCGCAACGGAAGAAGCGGCACTGCTGCCGAGGCCGACTCCTACAGGGATTCCCTTCTTGAGCTCGATTCTCAGAAGCGTGTGGATTCCGCGGTCGCGAGCCATCGAGAGTGCAACGTAGCTCGCGGCGTTCTCCTCCGCCCTCACGGAGACGCCGGAAACCCCTCTCACTTTCAGAAGAGCCTCCGTCTTCGAGGATTTCTCGGCTGAGAGGGTCAAACGGTCCATGGGTCTCTCAAGGGCAACGGCAAAGACGTCGAAGCCAGGCCCGAGATTTGCTGATGAGGCGGGGGCTACCGCGACGACCCTCCTCCCAGGTCGGGTACCGCGACCCCTCGAGTTCCTCATTTGCCCAGCACGACTGATTCGTGAAGAGCCTTCACTGCCTTCTCCGAGTCCCTCGAGGCAACGACGAATGAGATATTCAGCTCCGACGACCCCTGGGCAATCATCCTGACGTTGACTCCCGTGGCCGCCACGGCGGAAAAAACTTTGGCCGCAATTCCAGGTGTCCCCTGCATCCCCGCGCCGACGACGGCGAGGACGGAGACATCGGGCTCCACCTTCACGCCCGCGCTTATTCCGACCCGTGAGAGACCCTCCGACAGCGCGGAGGCAGCTCGCTCGAGAGAGCCCTTTCTAACGACAGCGCTGATGTTGGATTCGGATACGCTCTGCGATATCATGAGGACGTTCACACCCGCCTTCCCGAGCAGCTCGAAAATCTTCGCGGCGGTGCCGGGTCTACCTACAAGGGTCTCCCCCGAAACGGTGACAATCCCCACATTGCCGACCAGTGCAACAGACTTCGCGATCGCGGAGCTCTTCCTCTCGCGAGGATTGATCAGAGTCCCGAGACGATCCGGTTTGAATCCGTTCCTTATGCGGACGGGAATCCCTGCCTTCCTAGCCGGGGCTAGCGCTAGGGGGTGCATGTTCTTGGCGCCGAAGAAGCCCATCTCCTCGGCCTCCGCGTAGCTGAGCTCTTCTATCACACGCGCGCTCTTCACAATCCTCGGGTCAGCGGTAAGAATCCCGTCGACGTCAGTCCAGATCCATACCTCATCAGCGGCGATGGCGTCGGCCAACAGCGTGGCGGTGTAATCGGAGCCTCCCCTTCCGAGCGTCGTCATCTCTCCCGTCTCTGAGCGAGCGATAAAACCAGCGACTACTGGAACGACGCCCTTCGTCAGGAGGGGGAGCAACTTCTCCTTAACCCCTCTCCTCGTCTTGGTTACTTCCGGGCCCGCTTCACCGAACGAGTCGTCGGTGACGATCCCCGCGTCTCCTCCCGTGAGCGCCTCGATCGCGATTCCGGCCTGCCTTAGGCCTGCTGAGACGACGACGAGCGAGAGTCTCTCCCCAAAAGAGAGTAGGAGGTCGTTCGAACGAGGTGTAAGCTCGCGCAGGATTGAGACGCCAGAGAGGGTAAGCTTGAGATCATCGAGCAACTCCTCGAGATGGTCCATAGCTTCGTTGTATGTCGCCTGGCGTAGTTCCATCTCGGTGAGTGGCTGGGAGTGGATCCCTCGGATTCTGTCTATGAAGTGAATTACCTGGGTCGAATCCCAGGTCCTGGCGTTGGTGGCGGCATGAAGCAACAGGTCCGTAACATCATCCAGGGCCGAGATGACGACCACGACCCTCATCTTCTTGGATGCCTTTGAGATGACCCTGGAGACTCGAGGTATCCCTCCCGGACTCGCGAGGAGGCTCCCCCCGAACTTCATCACGACCTTCAAGCGGGGGTCAACTCCCTCCTATTGAGGCTCCGACCCTCAAGAGGTCACGCATCACGGCGGACGAAGTGGTGACCCCACCCGCAGCGGGTCCCGAGACGACCCTCTCCCCCGAGTACTTGCAGTGAAACTTAACCACGTTGCAGGCGCCGTCTATCGAAAGAGGATCCCCCCGAGGAAGTTCAAGAACTCTCACTTCGGGCCTCCGCTCAACAGAAGCCACCATCCTCACCTTCTTCCCCTCCTCCCTCAGCGCCTTGACGCGGGAGGGGGAGATACGCCTAATCCCCTCCACGATCGCGACGTCCTTCAGCGTCAGGCTCTTCTTCAGGGTGTGGTTAGCTATGATTACAATCTTAGCAGCCGAGTCGACCCCGTCGACATCAAGCCACGGGTTGGACTCCGCGTATCCGAGCTTCTTCGCCTCCTCCAGAGCCTCCGGGAAAGATGAGCTGTCACTCTCCATCCTTGAAAGTACAAAGTTGCTCGTCGCGTTAAGCACTCCCTCAACCTTCAAGAGCGGTTCAGATACCGCACAGGCGTCGCCGAAATCCAGGATCGGAAGCCCCGCACCGACACAGGCGCTGTATCTCACCTGAACCCCCCGAGATTCAGCGGACGTCATCAGGGAGGGGTACTCGTGTGCGAGAGGCATCTTGTTTGCGGTCACTACGTGCTTAGAGGATTTTATCGCTGACTTCAGGTGAGTCATCCCGGGTTCTGCGTCTAAAGGATTCGCTGGTGTGAGCTCGACGAGGATGTCGGCCTCTGTATCTTCGATAATCTCGGTGGCGGGAAGAGACCTCCTTCCGACTCTTCCTGTCTCTTCCTTTCTTCGAAGTAGTTCCCGTACATCAAGACCGTTTCTGTCGATGGCGGCGCTCTTGCTGTCAACCGCGGCAACGAGATGAAAATCAATTCCGCGAGTCCTCCTGAACTCCTCTCCCCTGGCCTCCAAGCTGCCAGCGAGGGAGCGTGCAACAACCCCGAAACCGACAATGATTAGTCGGACCTCCTCAGTCAAGCAATCCCTTGCTCTGCATTAGCTCTGCGGCGAGGAT
>VBPP01000228.1 GCA_005877365.1 Nitrososphaerota archaeon | reverse complement strand
AGAAGACCGGCTTCAAGACGGAGGCAACCTACGGGGCGGTCGCGGAGGCCGTCTCTGCTGTGTCGAGAGACGCGGGTCTGGAGAAAGCACCCCTCCACGCGAGACCGACGTAGTACAATTCCGAACTCTCCCTCCGGCTCGCTCGCGGCTTCATCGTTCTTACTTCCTCGAACCTCCCGATGAGCCCTCTTTTCACCTCCCCGGACCTCTCGCCTTCGAAGATCTTGAAGAAGCCATTCCCTCTCTTCTTCAAGAGCGTCTCACCGAGCGAGAGAACCCTCTGAGTCATCTCGACCTGCTTGAAGTGGTCCAGTTCCCATATCCCCGAGACTGAGGGCGACAGGTCCGAGAGGATGACGTCAGCAGCCTGCCCGCCGAGGACCTTCGATACTAGGCCTCCCACCGACTCGTCGTAGACATCGAGCCTCAGGGTCTTCAGGTTCTTGCCCTTCAACGATATCTCCCTCAAATCCACCCCGACGACGAAACCCGAATCACCGACGATTCTCGAACAGACCTGCAGCCAGCCCCCCGGCGCAGCCCCGAAGTCGACCACTCTGCTGCCGCGGCTGATGATCCTGTATCTCTCGTTGGCCTCGATCAGCTTGTAGGCTGCCCTGCTCTTGAACCCCTCCTCCTTGGCGAGCCTGCGGTAGAGGTCCCGACGAGCTTCTTGAAGCTTCAACTCTTTCTTGTCAGGCTCGAGGGGTTAAAAGCCTCGGGGAGGAGCTTCTCGGCCGTCGTCTCTGACCTGTATCCGTCGACGAGGCCAACCCTGATTATTCTAAGCCTCGGGTTGAACTGGACCATGACTTGTCTGCACGCGCCGCAAGGCCTCGTAAATTCCTCGGAGTCTCCCACGATCGACATCGAAACAAGCTCCCGGCGCCCTTCCGAGACGGCCTTGAAGATTGCGGTCCTCTCGGCGCAGTTCGAGAGCCCGTAGGAACTGTTCTCGATGTTGCAGCCCGCGTAGATGCTCCCATCCCTGGCAAGGACGGCGGCGCCTATCTTCACCCCCGAGTATGGGGAGTAGGCGTTCGACCTCGCCTCCCGGGCTCGCCGGATGAGCTCTTCCTCCGGAGAACCCCTCTTCAGCACTCGGTCCAACCCGCGCGGTCTATGTTGTGACGGGCGCGACGGGCTGCGTCAATTCTCTGAACTCTTTCATCGCCCAGGGCCCAATCCATGGGCAGTTGTAGGGGCCTATCTCTCCGTCGATCGCGCACTTCGATTCGAACTGGCAGACGATGCAGGGAGCTTTCTCGATCGAGGCCATATCGGTGGGGAATCGCAGAGGGGTCAGCTTGTACGTCCACCTTCCCTCCTCGAGCACCTTAACTCGTCCGATCAGCCCTCTCCTTTCGAGCCTTATCGCCAGCCTCGAGCCGTCCCTGCTAGTCAGCCCGAGTTCTTTCCAGATCTCGCTCTGAAGAACACCATCCTTCCCCCGCTCGACAACGAGTTTGTAGACCCTCGAAGTGAGGTCGACTAGCTCCTCCTCCGTCCGCTCTACGGGCTGAGGTGGGGGAGCCTCGAGTACCTGCTCCGCCTCAAGAGACTTGATCTTGATTGTCTTTTTGCCCTTTACCTTCAGTCCGACCCACTCACTTCTTGCCGAATCACGTAGTTATCGAGAATCTCTCTGCACCTGTTCCGTACTGTCACCTCTGTCACTTCCGCGAACTCCGCTACCTCTCGCTGCGGAAGGTGCTCCCCCAGCATGACAGACGAAAGGTAGACGTAGGCCGCCGCGAGGCCTGCGGGCGCCTTTCCGCTTGATATCTTCGAGTCGTTCGTCTTCCTTGATAACATCAGGGCGAGATGCTCGACCCTGGGGTCTATCTTCGCCATATTGACAAGCTTCGAGATGTACTTCTCCACCGACGGCGGTGGGACGTACGTCTTCTCGACGTCCTTCAAGACGAGTCTGAAGTATCTCGCCACGCTCCCCTTCTCCAGACCGGCCCCTCGCGCGACCTCTTTCAGAGTTCTGCTTACGCCACACTTCCTGCAAGCCAGGTAGACAGTCGCGGCAGTCATTCCCAGGATGGATTTGCTCTTGGCGACCTTCAACCTCGCTGACGTCCTGTAGATCTGCGCTGCAGTCTCCGCGACGTTGTGTGGGAGGTTCAGACTCTCGCAGAGTTCGCTTATTCTCGAGAGAACGTTGGAGAGACCCCTCTCCTCGCTCGATATCGTCCTGATCCTCGACTGCCACTTCTTCATCTTCTCAACGCTTGCCCTCATCGCAGGGTCGAGGTACTTGCCGTGCGAGTCGCGCATCGTCGCGCTGATCTCCGTCGTCAGCCCGAGGTCATGGAGGGCGAGCGTCGTCGGGGAACCGACCCTCACTCTCTTGTTCTTCTCCTCGAGGTCCATCGCCTTCCACTCGGGCCCTTCGTCGGCGGGGGCGAACGTGACGTAGCCGCAGGTCGGGCAGACGAGCTCCCCCTTCTCTGCGTCGCCTATGAGACGGTTCCCGCAGACAGGGCAGGAGGTACGGAAGACGCCGTCCTCAGACTTTTCCCACAAATCTCTTCACCTCACTTGTTTAGGAAGACTCGGTCTCCCTTCTTGCCGCCAACTCGACTGCTCGTAGGCGCGACGGAGGCGTAGGGGTGGCTCGACGGACCGATTAGCTCCACCACTCTTCCAAGTCTTCGACCCTTTGAATCCAAGAGGATTGAGCCGGCACCCACCTGAGCTGAGAGATGAAAGATCAGCCTGCCACTCTTAGCTATGTGGAGAAATTCGCCTACATCTTCCAAGATTGGGAGAAAAGTCAGATGCTCACCTTTAAACTTTCCTTGCAGCCTTCTGCTCCGCGCCGCGAACGATGGAGAGCTGCCTCGCTATCTTGACGAGAAGCTTCTGCTTCGGCCCCTCCTTCTTCACCGACACGTAGCCCGAGGCCATTCTGGCCGACCTTGGGAAGGTCGCTGCCTGTGGCTTGGGGTCGAGGGTGAGTCTTCTGCAGGCCTCGTCCAGCTCCTTGAGCGTCGGCGACCTTATCGCCGCGTTTAGAGGCAGCCTTCTTCCCTGCCTTCGCTTGAGCTCTGAGTTGAAGTACTCGAGCCAGATCACGAAGCGTTCGTATGCCTTCAACGCTGCTTGACGAGGACTGCGTTCACCGCGCCGTCGTCGCTCGGGCGGGACACGACCTTCGCCTCACCGAGTTCGGTCTCGATCGTCGCTCCCTTCGTGATGACACCTCGCCTCCCGTAATCCCTGTTTGCCGGGCTGGATTTCACTCTAATGATCCTCGTCCGGACGACCTTCCCGGCAGCCGGGTCGGCGACGTTGGCAGAATCCACTGAACTCAATCCGACCGAAACCCCGCCCCCTCTCGTCCTGGAAAATCGCCTCACGAGTGGGCCGACGACCGGTTCAAGAGGATACGAATCCCTCTCGTAGGCTCGCCTTCCACGGGCCTTTTGCGTCCTCCCCCCCGTCGCCTTTCGTTTTCTAAGATTCTCGAGAGCCCTCGTCGTCGCATCCCACCGATATGAGGGTGTCACTCAAACTGGGTGTTAAGGATTTCCTCCTCCGCTCAATCTCGCGTTGAGATTCTTGCCTTCCAGCTGCTTCTTGAGGAGCGATGCCTCTGGACTGAGTCCGAAGTACTCGGAGAAGCGAGAAGTCGTTCTGTAGACCTTCGACCTCCCCTCCCGCTCCCCCGACACAAAGCCCACGTCCTCGAGCTCCCTCAGGTGGGCGTAGATGTTCGAGGTCCTCCTGAGCGCCAACTCCCCGCTAGCGATGGGCTGAAAGTAGGCGATGTAGGAGAGCGTACGCAGGGCGGCCTTGGAGAGGAGAGGCCTCGTCGCGAACCTCCTGGCGAGCTGGGTGTACTCGGTCTTCAGCTGCATCGCGAATCGTGGGCCGGGATATTCCACGACTTCGACCGCGCTCAGATTGTCATTGACCGCCCTTGCTATGGCGCGCGCGACCAGGGTAGCCTTCCTCTGCGAGGTGACTCCTCCAGCCCTCGCCAGTTGCTCTGCGTCGAGCGGTCGCCCCGCCGCGTAGAGAGCGGCCTCAATCCTTGCGACGAGCCTGCCCTCGCTCTCGCTCAAGAAAGCTGTCCCACCGAGACGACCAGTGCATCCTCCGCGTTCTCGTCCTGGTTGATTACGAGCTCGCCGCTATGCGCAGAGAAGAGGACGAGAAGGAAGACTCGGGCCGCGTCGACGGGTTTCAGACCGCCGAGCAATTCAGACAGAAGGGCCTTTCCGGTGGGACGCAGCCGCTGGAGCAGGATCACTCTGAACTCCGCGAAGAGAGACTGCATTGAGATTACGTAGTCTCCCATATCCGGCGGCGGAGGTTCATCAACCGGAAGGGGGGAAGTCGAGGAGGAGGTACCCTCCCCCACGATTTGCTCGAGAATCCTGGTCAGCTCCCCGAAGAGCTCCTCGATGTCGGTTGAGTAGACCTCGTACCTAAAGGGCATGACGACCATCTGCGGGGGTTCGCTGGCGTTGACCGCTCTCCTCTCCGCCCTCAGCCTCTCGAAGAGGAAGAGAGTCTCGACCTTCAGCCTGTAGATCGTCGCAGATGAGAGGGCGGCCGCTCCGGCTGCCCTCAGGTCGATGAGGTCCTTCCTCGTTATCGCCTGGAGGAAGAGCTCAAGCAACTGGGAGAGGTTAATCTCCCACGGGGAGCGTCTCGCCGCTATGCTCGGGTCGATGAGCACGTTGAGTGGCGGTCGGGAGAGGGAGGATCGCTGCGACTCAGCCACGCTTGACCGACACCTCCGCCGCTGCGGGCTTGTAGTGGACATACCTGGAGATGCCTCCCGCTGAGTAGACACCGTACGTCATGTCGCTCCGCGCGATGAATACGTCTCGCAGGGTAATCGTGACAATCTGGGCGGCCGTTGAGCGCTCCTTGAGGAACTGCGCCAGATTTGCCGAGTTGATGGCGTCCAGGTGAGAATCGATCTCGTCGAAGAGGTAGAACGGATGAGGCTGGACGCTCTGCATCGCGATGATGAGGGCCACACCTGAGACGGCCTTCTCGCCGCCGCTCAGAGAGAGCGATTCCCACGCTGGTTTGAGCCCGAACCTGGCCATTAAGAGAATCCCACCCGAGAAGACCTCCTCTTCATCCTCGAGCTCGAGCCAAGCCTCTCCGTCGGTGAGTCTCTTGAAGATGAAGCCGAACTCTTCCCTGATCTTGGCGAAGGCGGCCATGAAGACCGTCTTCTTTTCCGCCTCTACGCTCTTGATGAAGCCGACGATCGAGTTCCTCTCTTTCTCCAGTTCGTTGTGCCTCACGGAGAGACTCTTGTAGTTCTGGTACATCTCTCCGTATTGCTTCTCGGCCCCCCTGTTCAATGAGGAGACGACGGTCCCGTATTCCTTCTCGAGCTCGGAGAGGAGGGATTCACTCGCGTCGAACGCCTCAAGGAGGCCGTTGTAGCCGAGGATGCGGAGGCTACCGAGCGCCTCCTCTATCTTCTCCTCCGCGGAGGCGATCGTCGCCCGGAGTGAAAAGAGCTCCTTCTCGGCGTTTGAGATTGACCTGCCGACCGCGTCACGTTCCTCCTTCAAGCGCCTGATCTTGTTTTCAAACTCATCTAGGACGGGCTGGCTCTGCCTCGCCGACTGCTTGAGCTTCTCGATCTTCCCGGCGAGCTCCTCCTTCGTCTCGGCGAGCTCCCTGATTCTTTTAGGGGCGTCGCGCGCAAACTCCTTTGCCTGATTGTAGTCATCGAGAGCCGAATCGAGGTCGAGCTGATTCTCCTCGAGGTTTCTCTGGAGGACGTTCTCAAGGTTCGCCCTCTCCCGCGTGTAGCTCAGGTTGAGCTCCGCGATTCTGCTCCTAAGGTAATTCGCCTCCTCGTCAAGAGACTTGCGGGAGGTCTCGAGTTCCTGGAGATGTTCCTGGAGATGCAACGCCTCGATGTTCTGAACTCGACCGTCCTGACCTCTCGGTCGTAATCCTGGGTCATCGACTTGAAGATCGACTTGTACCTGCCGGAAATCCTAGTGATCGTGTCGGCTTCTGCCTTCAGCGAAGCGACCGTGGCTATCTTCTTGATACGGTCCTTCATCAAGCTGCGCGAGTCCGACTCGATCGCTTCCAGCTCTCCCTTTCGTTTCTGGATTGCCTTCTTGAGGGAGAGAGCCGCTTCCTCAATCTCGCTGACTCCCTCTATGTCTTCGAGACCCTGCAGTATACCGAGAACGATATCTTGAAAGCCGTGAGAGAACGCCTTCCCCCCCGGCTCGAAGACCTCTCCGCTGAGGGTGACCGCTTTCACACCTTCCGAGGAGACGAGGTAGCCGACGGCCTCATTCTCGACAACCACGACGTCCCCAGCGAGGAAGTTGACTAGGCCCGCGTACTTCTCGTCGTACTTGAGGAGTTCAGAGAGGGGCCCGATGACGCCCGCCGACCTCCCCGCCTCCACGGCCGCGCTGCCCTCTACTTCGCTCAGAGGGATTACGCCGAATGCCCTCGCCTTCAGGGCCCTCGCACCCTTGATCAGGGCCGTCATCGAGCGAAGGTCTTTGACCACGAAGGATGTCATCCACCTTCCCAGGACGGCGGAGGAGGCCTTCGAGTATGCCGGCGGGGATTGAACCAGCTGGTTGAGCCTGCCGAGGTACCCCGCCACTCCGCCACCCTCACAGAACTCTTGAAGCTTCGACTGCTCCGTCCTCTCGCCCGCGACGCTCTCGGAGACCTCCCTGAAGGCCTCCTCCTTTGAGACCTCTCTGCTCGCCTTCTCGAGGGTCCTTGAGGCCTGCTCAATCGACCCGAGGAGGAGCGCGCGCCTCTCCTCATAGGCGGATAGGTCCCGGTCTACATGGTTCAGCTCCTGCGTCGACCCCTCAAAGAGCTCGAAGAGCTGCTTCGCGTTCGCTTCGAGCCTGCTCAGAACCTCCGAGTACCCGTTGACCCTCAACCTCAGCTCTTCGAGCCTCTTCTTCTCCGCGGAGAGGTTAGCATTCGCGGCGTTTATCGCGAGCTCCGTCACGTTCAGCTTCTGACTGATCTCGGATATCTTCAGCTCTACTCTGCCCTTCTGCTTCGCCCCCCCGTCGATCGTCTGCCGCAGGACCGCCTCGGCCCCGACGATCTCCTCCAGCCAGAAGACCAAGTCTTTTCTCCTCTCGTCAAGCTTTGTCAGCTCAGCGGCGAGGTGATTGACTGTCGAGCTGCTCGCGCTCACCTCCTTCTCTTTCGTGTCTACGATCTGCTTCAGGGACGGGATCGTCTCGTCCCCTAGGCTGTGTAGGTTGGCCTCCGCATCCTGGAGGTCTCCCTGAAGAGTCTGCAGCTCGTTGTCGACCTGGGCGAGCTGGAACTGAAGGTCGACGTGACTGGCCCCTCCACCCTGCACGACGTCAACGATGAACCTGGTCCGCTCATTTTCCACCTGGGACATCCTGTTCTCGAACTCCTGCCTCCTGTCGGTGAGTTCCTGAACTCTACCTCCCATTTCGTCTTCCTGACTCTTGAGGGAGGCGACCTTCCCCTTCTGCTCCATGATCCTTCCCGATGTCTCGACGGCTCTTAACCAGTTGATCTGGTTCTCGAGGAGGTTGTAGCGAATCAGGTCGTTCCTCTGGAGGTCGAGCGAGCCGAGGGTGCTCTTCATCTCGCCTATCCTCGCGAGAGCTACCTCCAACCTCTGGTCAGCCTGACTGAGCTGCCTCTGTGCCTCCGACTTCTTCTCGTCGAACTTGGCGATCCCGACCACGTCCTCGATTATTCGCCTCTTCTCCTCGGGGGTCAGGTCCGCGACCTTCGTGGCTGCCCCCTGCGGGACGATGTTCAACCCTCCCGGGGAGAGGCCTGCGAGGTCGAGAATCTCTCCGAGCGCCG
>VBPP01000227.1 GCA_005877365.1 Nitrososphaerota archaeon | reverse complement strand
TTGCCGAGATCCGTTCGATTAGTGGTCTTACATTTTCCCGCTCGTTATAGGTCGGAACAACCACGACCGCCTTGGGCAACGATTTCACTCGTCGCGTTTAGAAGAGGCGCGAAACCTCTCTCTCGAACTCCTTGGCAACCCTCTCGAGATCAGTCTCGGTTAGGGCGGGGTGAACAGGCAACGAGACAACGTGCTTGGATGCCTCATCTGTCCTGGGCAGGTCGGTCTTGGAGTATCCGAGTTCCTCGTAGAGGGGGGTTCTGTGAACGGGTGTCTTGAAGTATACCGCGGCCCCGATTCCCCTCTCGTTTAGGCTTGTGAGCACTTGCTCTCTCCCCTTCTCGAGGTGCAGGGTGTAGAGGTAGAAGCAGTGACTCTTGTCGGGCGAATTCTGCGTGAACTTGACACCCCTCAGCCCCGCCACACGCTCCGTCAGGTACTGAGCGTTCTTGTTTCTCGCGCGCATGAACCTCTCGAGCTTCTCCATCTGGACGGATGCGATCGCAGCCAACAGCTCTGGCATCCTGTGATTGTATCCTAGAAGCCTCGTGTCGTAACCGTGTACCATCCCGTGATTCCTGATCAACCTGACCTTCTCAGCGAGCTCGTCATCGTTGGTGGCAATCGCGCCCCCCTCCCCCGAGGTGATGACCTTGGTGGCGTAGAGACTGAAACAACCAAACTCGGAGGTACTCCCCGTCTGCCTCCCCCTGTAGGCGGCGCCTATCGACTCGGCGGCGTCCTCGACCACAGCGGCAGAGTGACTCCTTGCGATTTCCTGAATCTCGTCGAGGTCTGCCGGGTAACCGTAAAGGTGAACCGGAATTATCGCCTTCGTCTTCCTCGAGACCGCCTTCTTTATCTTCGCCGGGTCGACGTTGTAGTCCTCCTTGATATCTACAAAGACTGGCTTGGCGTGGAGGGCGATTATCACGTTCGCCGTGGAGACGAATGTAAAGGAAGGGAGGATTACTTCGTCTCCCTCCTTGACCCCGAGGGCAGAGAGAGAGGTGAAAAGAGCGGAGGTCCCCGAATTTACAGCTAGGACATGCCTGACTTGAAGAAGCCTCTTGAGCTTCTCCTCGAACTCCCTCACCCACTTTCCTCCCGAGTATGAGGCGTCCGTCAGGTAGCCGCTCTCGAGAACCTGCTCCACAGCCCTCTTCTCCTCCTCCCCTACGATGGGTTTGTTGATCGGGATGAAGCCGATGCTCTTCTCCTGCATTCGCGTTACGCTGGCCCGTCAGAGCCTATAAGAACATCATTTCAGACTTCCACGAAAATCTTTGAATTCTCCTTCCGTTGGAGATTCCACCGCCTCGGTTCTCTCCAGGTTTGCCTCCCCCACCCTGGTCTCCGTGATTCTCTTGGCGGTGGCCGCGCGCCTCGTTCTCATACTTTTGGTCCCTCCCACCACCGACGTGTACTACTACGACACCCAGGCGGCCGAGGCTCTGATCGCCGGTTCGAGTCCGTATGCCCACACGTTCACGGGCATCCCCCCGCGCTTGGTAACTCCCGGTGCGGCGAATGTCTTCGCGTACCTTCCATTCACGGCGCTTTACTTGGTGCCCTTCCGGCTGCTCGGCGACGTCAGGCTCGGGTTCGTTTTAGCCGACCTGGTAATCGCCTTAACTCTCTACATGTCAACAGAAAAGCGGCGGATGGCAATCGCGGAGGTGTACCTCTTCACCCCGTTCGTCGTCGTCTTCTCGACGATCTACATCAACAACGCCATCGTCTCGATGGTCTTTCTCGCTCTCTTCTTCTACTTCGAAAGGAAGGGTGGCCGACTCCTTGCGCCCGTCTGCCTGGGCCTCTCTCTCGCCTCGAATCAGGTCGCGTGGCTAATTCTCCCCGTCATCCTCTACTATCAGTCCAGAGAGAGAAGGTTCAGGGACATCACAATTGAACTCGCCACCGCCTTTCTGGTCATGCTTCCCTTCGCCCTCCTCGACTTCAACTCCTTCTTCTACGAGACGATTACGTTTCAATTTTCAAGACCCGTTCTGGAGGTGATAACCATCACCGGGCCGATTGACCTGTCACTCGGGGCGCTTCTGAACATCAACCTGAACTTGAGCTTGAACGGGTTTCTGTTGACTCTCTCGGGTTTCACGCTTCCTCTCTGGTCGAGGGCGGGGGCGATAGCCGTACTCCTCCCCTTCGTCCTGAAAAGGGTGAAAGACCTATCGAGCATGGCTCGCGCCTCAGGGGTCTTCCTGCTGGTCTCGCTCTTCGTTCTTCCCTCCGACTTCTTCTTGCCGTACCTAGAGTTGCCTTTCTTCATCTTTCTTACGTTCCTCGGTGGTGCTCTCCGAGAGAGACTTAACGCTTAAAATGGGGGGTAGACTCTTCGCAGACCTACAAACGTAAATGTTTGATGAAAAGTCAAAGCGGATGTACAGACTGGTCGCCTGGGTTTCTGGGATAACCGCCCTCGCCGTCGTGGTGTATGGGATCGTGTTGGCTGTTGTTACTACGGGAAGCGTTGGGGCGTTCGGAAGCACTCTGGTGAATGTTGAGTTTCCCCTTCCTGAGTTTGCGAAGCCAATCTCGTACTTCAGCATCGCTTCTGTCGCGTTCTTCTACTCCGAACTCAAGCTATGGGAGGAGAGGATAGCGAGGTGGCCCGCCCAGGTGCGCTCCTTTCTTCGCCTCTTCGGATTCGTCGTCGCCTTCGCTTCAGCTTATGAGGTCTTGTACAACTTCATGCTGTGGGGTGCTTTCTTCACCATTCAAGTTCTACAAGGGAACGTGAACGTAAACTACGCAAGTTGCTGCCCCCCAGTCCCTTGGAACCTCGTCTTCGCCACGAAGGCCTTCTCCGCCCTCTTCGTGATTAGCGGGTACTCAGTCTATTTCCTCAGGAGCCTAGACGCGGACCGAACCATCTAGGCTTTCTCCAGCTTCCCCCCCTGGCTGCCGAAGCTTGCGTAGAGGAGTGCGAGGTAGAGGAGGGCCATTACCGTGAACGAAGCCACAGAATAAGTCCCGAACGTCGAGAAGACAGAGCCGAGGAGCGGTATCGCGACGTATGCCTGGTAGCCCGCGAGGAGGACCCCGTAGAGCGCGCTGGCCTTGGCGAGGGCGCGCGAGAACTTCCTCTCCGGTCGAAGGATGAGTAGGGCACCGCTCAATATGCTGGTCAGCGCCGGCCAGAGGAGGAGAGTGGCTCCACCCGTCAGGATTATTGCAACCCAGACAATCCCGAGGACTATGAAGATGTACGCGAGGTACTTCTTTACAGCCTCCGTTACTCCCGCCATCTCTCCGCGTCCGTTGCTTGAATCAGATATAAATGGTGGTACCGAGACGCCACATCTGCTCTCTGGAGGGATGGACTAGTTGGAGGAAGTTGTTCGGGCAGACAACCTGAGGGAGAAGCTCGCCTTGCTCACGAAGCCAGTCTCCGACCTGGAAGAGGGAATGCTCATCTCGGCGACTTACGACGGAGACCTCCGCGTCGCAGTCTTGAAATTTTACGAGCCGAAGACCGGGCAGATGCGGCTCTGGCGGGACAATACCGGGCACAAGCCGTACTGTTACACGAAGTTGGAGAGACGAGAGCTTGAGGTGGTCGGGCGGAGGAACGACGTCCTGAGAATCGAAGAGGCCGAGAAGGCCGACCTCCTCTCGGACTCTATGATCAAGGTCAGGAAGATCGTCGCCACCGACCCTCTCGCGATCGGCGGGGGGCAGAACAGCGTCCGAGACCAGATCAGGGCGTGGGAGGCTGACATCAAGTACTTCGAGAACTACGCCTACGACTACGGACTTCGGATGGGGACATATTACCGAATTTCTGGGGGGAAGGTCCTCCCGCTGAAGCTGGACGCTCCGGAGCTGGTGGCGAAGTCCCTCGAGGAGATTTTCCGAAGGAACCCGCCCGAATTCGGACCTTACCTGAGAGAGTGGGCGGAGCTCCTGGGACAGCCTCTCCCTGACTTCAAGCGAATCGCTCTAGACATAGAGGTCGCGAACGAGGAGAACAGGGTTCCGGACCATGACGCCGCTGATCTGCCCGTGATAGCTGTCTCCTTCTTCAACGAGTACGAGAAGGTTGTCTACCTCCTAGAGAGGGAGAATAGGGAACCGGTTGAGTTGTCTAAGGCAGAGTACAAGACCGTCCTCTTTCACGATGAGCAGACCCTCCTCCGGGCCACACTGAGCAAGATGATGGAGTATCCCGTGGTCGTCACCTTCAACGGTGACGACTTCGACTTGCGCTACCTCAAGCACAGGGCCGAGCGACGAGAAATCGGTATCAGAGAGGAAGAGAACCCGATAACCCTCGAGAGGGTTGCCGCGACCCTGAAGCACGGGATCCATATCGACCTCTACCAGTTCTTCAGGAATCGGTCAATCCAGGTTTACGCGTTCAGCAACAAGTATACTGAACACACACTGAACGGCATCGCCGAAGTCCTCCTCGGCAAGTCGAAGATCGAGTTCGAGGGTAATGTCGGCGACCTTCCTCTTCTTGAGCTAGCAGGCTACTGTCTAAATGACGCCCAGCTGGCTTACGAGCTGACGAGCATGAGCGGCTCTGTCGTGATGAAATTGCTGCTCGTGCTCGCGAGAATCGGGAAGATGCCGATGAACGACGTCTCGAGATTAGGCGTCTCCAACTGGATCAGGAGCATGCTCTTTTACGAGCACCGCAAGATCAACGCCCTAATCCCGCGACAGGACGAACTCTCCGAGAAGGGGGGTGCCTCCTCGCAGGCGATAATCAAGGGCAAGAAGTACAAGGGTGGCCTAGTGATAGAGCCAAAGCCGGGGGTTTACTTCGACGTCTCGGTTCTCGACTTCGCGAGTCTGTACCCGAGTCTGATCAAGGTACAGAACCTCTCGTACGAAACCGTGAACTGCCCCCATGAAGAGTGCAGGAAGAACGTCGTCCCCGAGACGACTCACTGGGTCTGCTCTAGAAGGAAGGGAGTCACCAGCCTCGTCACGGGGTCTCTCCGCGATCTCAGGGTTAGCCACTACAAGCCCCTTTCGAAGATCCCGACTCTCGGCAAGGAGGAGAGTGACCTCTACGGCATCGTCTCACAGGGTCTCAAAGTCATTCTGAACGCATGCTTCAGCGGTGACACGGAGCTCGTGACTCCAGAAGGAATCAAGAACATCAAAGATTTCAAAGTCGGTGATAGAGTCGTCAGCGTTAACCCTGAGTCGCTTGAACCGGAAATCGACCATCTCGTCGATGTTCAAGCCTTCGACTACAGTGGAGAACTGTACCACTTCAAGGACAAGCGGTTCGTCGATTTGCTTGTCACCCCGAACCACCGTTTTCTTACGCTCGATAGGAGAGGCGGATCAAGGACGGGCGTGGCGTTCCGCACCGCGGAGGAGGTCTACAAGGGGGCGAATATGACGATACCTAAACTCAAGTCTCCACCCGCTAGCGGGGCTTCGCCGCGACTATCGATGCTGAAAACTGCAAGAGCTCTGCACGCGGATGTCCATCTCTTTCCCAACGGCCGTCGTCTGTCTTCGTGGTTCCGGACGCTCGAACCGGAATTGAGGAGCAAGATAAGAAGCATCGGGACCGTTCACAAGCAGAGGAGCAAGGTCAACGAAAGGTGGGGCTCCCACTACACCCTACCCTCCTCGGAGATATCGGAGGAAGACATCGACGAAGTCGAGAGGGCCGGAGGATTTGCGCTGGTTAGCGAGAAAAGGTCCTCGAAGGTCCCTGTCCGCTTTGACGGCGAGAGGTTCGCAGCGCTTTGCGGCTGGTTCGTCTCGGAGGGGTCGTTGTACTCGACAGCTCCGAAGGAATACCCGACAGGGCGCAGGCGAGGACGCAGCGAGGGCGTCCTTATCTCCCAGAGCTATGGAAGGGGAAACCCTAGGGGTCTCGTCTACAGAGGCAAGATCGCAGGTCTATTGTCAGGCCTAGGGCTTAGAGGCCGAACCGACTCTAAAGAGAAGAAGTACTTCAAAGTCGCGAGCGGAATACTCCACGAGTGGACTCGCTCAAACTGTTATTCAGAAGGCGGAGATTCGCACAGGGCAAGCTCGAAGCGCATTCCACGTTTCGTCTTTACGTCGGTTCAAACTATGAGGGCTTTTCTCGAGTCTGCCTACATGGGCGACGGCTCCGCGAAGCAAGTATGCTATTCCACGACCAGCGAATCGCTCGCCAAGGACATGGTCGTCCTTCTGAGCCTTCTCGGGGCGAAGTCAAAAATCAAGTGGGACAATGGCATCTATCGGCTGACCTTCAAGAACGTGAGCAGCAAACTCACCCATTCCGGCGATCAGATTCACAAGTATGTTACCAGATACCCCTATGAAGGAAAGGTGTACTGCGTAACTACTGCGAGGAACCACACGGTGATGGCCGGAAGGAACGGAAGATTCGTCCAGGTCGGGCA
>VBPP01000226.1 GCA_005877365.1 Nitrososphaerota archaeon | reverse complement strand
CTGGTCCCCAGCTCTTATGCCGCTGGTTCCCTCGCAGGGTTCACAGACCGGTCAAACCGGGGATATGTTTAGTGTATGCCGGAGGGACACAGACAGGCCCTGGGGGGCAAAGGATGGTGATGGCGTGCCGAACCAATATTGAGTCGCGTGGCGTGTCCCTGAAGGGGAACTGCTTTCTCTCGCCGTTGTAGTTCCCCCATTGACGACACTCCCTCTTGGCCCAGCGTGGAGGGGCGACGAGGCGGCCCCTTTTTTGGGGTGTGACACCATGGTGGTTCTCTTATAGTTCCTTGTAATACCGTATGCGCGTATGAAGAAGGTCCGACTCTCGATAACGATCGAGAAGGAGCTGCTCGCCGAAGTGAACGAGCTCGTGAGGAAGAAACAGCGAGAAGCGCTCGACCGCAAGGCCCCCCTCGCGAGCAGGAGCGTAGTCCTCGAGGGCCTCATTCGGCGAGGACTACAGGGCCAGAGAAAGAATTAGAAGTGGGAGGCTGCTCGCTTTGGAAGGCTGGACAGAAGCGAGCGAGCGATTGGACGCCCATGGAAATGATGGTGGGGGTTGTGCCTCAGCGTTGGACGTAGGTATCAAGCATGTTATCGACCTCGACACGACTCGGCCAGCGAGCCCTGCGGGCCGTGGCTGCCTCCGTCTGAATTGCGGCTCACAACTGCTGCTCTGGATACCGAATCAATCAACTTGCCGACTTCCATAGAAAGGGCAGGAAGAACCAGTATAAGTAGCAGGACTGCGAATATAGTACGCTAACACCAATTTAGGTGGATTAGCTTGAAGACACGCTCAGCCTTAGTTGGGGCAACCTCCGCGACTTTGCTGATTCTGCTCCTAGGTTCGAACGTCGCTATCGCGGCTGAGAACCAGAGAATTACTTTGTCGTATTCCGGTATTATGACGGACATCGGCAGTCAAAGTTATCGTTCGAGTGGTGGGAGTTTGGTCTCTGCCTCCGTGACGGTCGCGGGGAAGACCTTCTCCCTAACCTCGGCGCATCTTGAGTACTCGATAGATGCAAAAGTTCAGGGCAACAACGTTGCTGGACAGGCCACTCTTCAACTCAAGAGCCACGGCGCCAAATCAGGCGAGGACACCAACTCTGCCGAGGACAAAAACTCGGGCCAGTTCTCGGTGGCGGGACGCTTTGACCTGACCGGCATGATTCCGGCAATCGGATTTCCAATTACTGACCCAACCAATCCCCTGGCTTGCCTCCCGGACTCTTGCACCAGTCAGATACCAGGATTCCTGATAGGAGTTGGTGACCTAAAGCTGAAAATCGGCGACTCACGAATCACCCTCCCGAGCACGCCGATGCTCTTCGAATCCGCCTACCTCAATCCCTTCGGTGGTCCGATCTTCATAGGCACCCCTGACGGTTCAATCTCGATTGCGGTAAAGTATACTTCGGCGATAAGCCACTGGGCGAACGTCAAGACGAGCGGGACCGTTCAAGCGGGTACCACCGATCAAGGCGCTTTCACCCTAGTCTCGGACCTCACTGAGAACCTGCTGAAGGGCACAGAGACCGATCGAGGAAAGATAACGCTCTTTGGCTTTGCTTCGACCCCAGCGCTCAACTCCGCCGGGGAGTTCAAAGGAAAATCGGTGATTCCTACCGCCGGAGAGTTCGATTGCACTTCGATGCTGACCGGCCAGCTCAACTCGATTGGAATCCCCATAACGCTTCCTCCGAACACCTGCACCGCGACAGGTGCGACCTCAACCGGGGGATTCGAGCTCAGGAGTGTTCAGGGCGAGAACGAGATCAAAGGGACTTACGTGGATAACTGGTTCGTCCCGGCCATCGGGTTCGTGGGACAGTCCACTGCCACGATACAAGGACATTAGTCCGTAGACGCAAGGACAGTCAGGATATTCTTCGGTTCGAAGCCAACCGGGGTTAACGAATCCACCGCTATGGTCCGAGCTGTGGTGTAGGCGATTCGTCGTGCCCTCTCGACCGGCCGACGACGGCATCTAGTGATAGGCATCAGGCCCAGCAGGAGTGACAGACGCAACGTTAAAATAACTTTCAGCGTAGCTTTCTCAAGTCCCTTTAGAGGGTTCGTTGTTCACATTTGAAGTGCCAATTTTGCGGAAAGGAGGAGTCGCTCCCGTTCGCCTGCAATTATTGTGGGGGAACCTTCTGTTCGGAGCATAGGCTCCCCGAGGCTCATCAGTGCACGGGTGATCTGTCCAGCAGGCCTGTGATTGTTACACAACCCCCCTCAACATTCTCATGGCAGAACACCAGCGGAGGCTACACCGCCCAGGCAAGGAGGGCCTCTATCTTCTCCCGGATCGAGGTGAGGGACATCGTGATAGCGTGGGCCGCCCTCGGCTTTGCGTTCTATTTCGCCTATCAAAGGAGTGCGTACTTCTCCGATGTGGGAGTTCCGACCGGTCTCGCAATCTCGCTCGCGACGGTTGGATCGGGCTTCGTCCTACATGAGCTCAGCCACAAGTTCGTCGCAGAGAAATACGGATACTGGGCGGAATTCAGGATGTGGCCGATGGGGATCGTCATCGCTCTTGCGACCTCCTTGATAGGGTTCATCTTTGCGGCGCCTGGCGCCACCTACATCTCGGGTCTTTCAGCCTCGGAGTCGCAGAACGGGAAGATCTCCCTTGCGGGCCCTTTGACGAATGTCGCTGTGGCCTCCATTTTTCTGCCCTTCGCGCTCATCGCTGCTGGCTCCCTCAACCTCCTGGGTCTCGTAGGTTTCAGCGTCAACATGTTCCTCGCCGTCTTCAACATGCTCCCCATAATGCCCCTCGATGGAGCGAAGGTCTTCAGCTGGAGCAAGTTGTTCTGGGTGGCTGTCTTCGCGCCTCTTGCTCTCCTTAACCTCTTCTTGCTCTTCGGTCTCTAAGTCGAAAGTCCGCGTTCGGCGCGGTCGCGAAACGGCGACGATCGATGCCCCATTGCTCACATCAACGACAAGATACCAAGTGGAGCGCCCCATGAGTTCCCCCCGACAATGAGAGGAGTCGAGCCGTGGAGGGAGCTCTTGGCCGGGAAGGAGAAGAGTGAAGGGTGCGATCAATTCAACCGCAGGGACGGCGGCGCCCTCGAATGACAGACAGTGAGCCCCGATGATTGTAGCGAAGACCTTCGCGAATTCGACCAACTCTAACGACGCGGAAGCAAGTGGATAGAAGCTTCTGCAGCGTCAAAGGGAGTAGCGGATCTGGCTGGCTAGAAGCCCCAGCCGGAACTCTAGCCTTCCTCCTAAGCTATCAATTCAAATGCGGAGAAGAAGCTCTAACCCTAATCGCAGGCGCAAGTGGTAGGTTATCTCGTCGTACCCGAGAGAACGGCTCGAATGGTTCAATCATTCCCCGTCGGGGCGAAGGATCGAGCGGATGCGATGTAAGATTAGCTCATGCAACTACTACGAAGGGCAACCAGAAAGGCCGTGAGAGGAACACGCCTCGAGGCTAATACGATTCACCTCGCCCTCGCAAGCGAGTGTAATCTGAAATCCAAAAGGTTGACGACGAAGTTCTCTGACTTTTCATTGTTTGTCCGACTCGGCTCATACGCCAAGTTGACGCGAAAATCTGAATCGGTGCTCCGACAAGACGGGGAAGATTGAAGAGCTGACGTTTGTTCACGAGACTCGATTGAGAGGCGAGAGACTAGGTTTCCGAATCCCCAGTGAGATGGCCCTCAGTCTTCTTCTTCGACTGTAGCCGTGACTTCTCCCGTGAACCCTATGGCTGGGACGTTCCAGTCCAAGCTGTAGTCTCCCTGAATCTCTGTCTTCTCGTTATCGCCTCGTAGGCCGTGGGACCCCTCAGAGTGAGACCCGGTCGCAAGACATGTCTTGGGTGGTAGCGTAAACCCAATCTGACTACTTAGGGCGTCGGTGCAGTCGAAGGAACCAGCCTTGGGAACGACTGATTTTCCGCTGAACTTGCCCTCTGAGTTAAGGAATGCCAGATCACCTGTGAGTCCAAAGAGTGACACCCGACCCTGGTCCCGCTCTTTTCCGTTCAAGAGATTCTCTGTCAGGCTAGCTTTCATTGCGAATTGGCCGACCTGGGTTCCGTTGCCGTCGATAACGAAACCAGCCGTTTGAACGTTGCTCCACCGACTAATGGCTGAATCATAGGTCGCGGCTATGGAGATAGAGCCGTTAGGAGTGCCTATGAAGATGGGTCCTCCGAACGGGCTAAGGTATGCAGATTCGATGAGGATCGTGACGTTGGAAAGTGATACCGGAGTGCCGAGCACACTCCCCTGAATGTCGGCAATCCCGACGTAGAACCCTGGTATTGCGCTCGTGCAGCTAGGCAAGCAGGCGAGTGGGTTCGAAGGATCTGATGGTGAGAGTGGTAGTCCAACGGCAGGAATCATGTCGAACAGCTGGACTCGACCCTTGACATTGACAGGGCTGGTTGAAGCATTGTCATCGTCTTCTTCCTCCTCGCTTTCACCGCCGAGTTGGAAGTGTGCTTTCCCCGACACAGCAGTTCCTTGAACCGATGCGTCTATCGAGTAGGAGAACCCAACGGAAGAGGGAATCGATGTGCCAAAGAATGAGATCGAAACAGCTGCGGTGCCCTTTGAATGATATTTCTGGCTCCCAATGTCTACGAACCCGCCTGCAAGTCCTAATGTGAGAGTGTTATGAGGCTTCGCCATTGCGACATTCGACCCTGTGAGCATGAGAAGTATCGCGAGCGATGCAACCGCGCTTACACGCGACTTGGAATACATTACTACCCTTCCTAACGCGCCTGAGCATGATATTCGTCGTTCGTACGTTCCGCTGGTTTTTCCGTTCATTCTTCTGGAATTCGGCAAACCCGTGCTCGCTCTCCCGAACTGAACTGAGCTCGGATTCATCGGATGCGGGTCAGCTTGCTGGGAAGTCGGACGGTCTTCCTGGTGCGAGGCTCGATTTATCCTTTCTTACCGCCTTCCAATAACCTCCATCTTTGCTAGGCTTAGCTCTGTATGTCACATTGCTAAGACAGTGAGGGACGCCGGAACTCCGGGGAAAGAGGAATGTTGACCCACGGATCTTAGTCTCGAAGAGAGC
Organism: Nitrososphaerota archaeon; assembly: GCA_005877365.1. Classification (GTDB taxonomy): domain Archaea; phylum Thermoproteota; class Nitrososphaeria; order Nitrososphaerales; family Gagatemarchaeaceae; genus TA-13. The sequence goes on along the minus strand of VBPP01000226.1, from coordinate 2,568 downwards.
TGGAAGAGGGAAGATCTGGGCTAGAACGGAATCCTTCAGGAACCAGCCTGTTCTAGGCGCTTGTTGCAGCGGGGCAGGCAGAATCATCTAGGCTCTGCTGTCCATGGACGGTTCACACGCTCTTCAGCCGTCGTCCCTCCCTGCCGGCGCCACCGAGAGAAGAACGGACCTTCCAACGCTGGGAGCCTTCTTCAGGGCTGAGCCTTGTCGCCTGCGACTTTGACACGAGCTTTCTCTCCGCCAAGGGAGAAAGCGCCTCGAAATGAACCCAGCTTCAGGATGTCTGCGGCATTGGAACGGTACGGTTCGCCGGACTCCGCGTCGCCCTCTCTCACCTTCTTGAACCAGGCAGTCACGCAGCCGTTCGGCGCGTCTACCGCGATGAATCTGTATCCCAGCTCCTCGACCTTCTCTAAGGCGTCTTTGGTTATCGAACCAGCCTGTCCCTGGATGCTGACTATGTCGTCGAATAGCGCCCCTATCACATAGGGCGGCTCGATGTTCCACCTGAACTGCCCAAGCGCCTTAGAGATCTTCAACGCCTCCTGGCTGTACTCCTCTCCCTCTTCGATCTGAGAGAACTTGCCCAGTAGAAGAGGTCCTCTCAGTACATTCTTCCCGGTGGGGGCTTCCGGCGCTGGCTTGGACCCGGGCTTGGATGCGGGCTTGGGAGCGGGCTTGGGAGCGGGCTTGGGGGCTGGATTGAGCGGGGCCTTGGGCGTCTCCTCCTTCGGTGTTTCTTCCTCCTTCACCAATTCTACCTTTGGTGCTTGCTTGGGTTCCGGCTTCTCTTCGGCAGGGAGAGGTTTCACTTCGTCGTCGATCGGTGTCTTGATGATATTCATCAAGTCCTTGACTTGGAGGGTTGGTTCAACGCTATCGGATTTCCAGTGGTACTCGTTGCCGTATTCATCAACATGCACGCCACCATCGATAAACTTCTCGACCTCTGATACCTCGGCGAGCTCGAAGGTGCGGAAGAAGGTATGGAAGTTCCCCGAGAATCCTATAACCCTGAAAACGTCGTGTCCGTCGGTGTCGATCATGTCGACGGAGAGTCTCTTCAATTCTATCGTTTCTTTGTTATTATCATCCGGAAGAAGCCCCGGTGTTCTCTTGGCAGGAGCAGCGACGACAGGAGCGCCGACGAGTGGGCTCACGGCAATTGTGGAAGGCTCACGTTCGATCTCTTCGCTCCCCTCGGGCTGTCTTATCTCTATGTTGTGGCCCTCATGGCTGATCCTGAAGAAGCCCATAGTGGGCGGAACTCTCCTAGGCCGGCATCACGTCTGCGTTCCTCCTTCCCATGCATGATTTCTCCCTCTCTAATCAACAGTCTTGCCGTTCCTGTATCTGGAGAGCTCGACTAGTCTGTAAAACGGTTCTTCTCAAGTGTGGTTACGCACCGCCTGTGCTCCCCCCTGACGAGAGCGCTCTGAATTGGGTTGTGTCCAGTTTTGGACTGAAGATAGACTTGCAACTGGCTCAGCTTAAGGAATTCCAGACTTTCGACTTAAGAGTTATCGAGTGCTGGTCTTAATTTGAAATCCATGTACCAGAAGAGCCCGAGAATAGATGGGCGGCTTTCGACACCCGCTCTGTCGAACTTCGTAAAAATGGGAGAAAGAACTAGGTTGTCCCTAGTTCTTCGGTCCTACTTTCAGTGCGCCTAACGAGAAGCGGTACTCTTGCTGGCTCAGGAAGGTGCTCTCGACGCCAGTCAGGACGACCATGACACGCGCATGGCCCTCCAGCGATGGGTCTACTCTCGCACCCCAGACGATTCTCACCTTCGAAGGTAGCGACTTGGTGACGAGTTCACCCGCTTTCGTTACCTCCTCCAGTGTTATGTCTTGGCCTCCGGTGACATGCACAAGCACCCCTTGGGACTTTGTGATGTCTCGGATGTCCAGCAGCTGTCCCTCTATTGCAGTCCGAACTGCGGTCTCGACTCTGTCCGTGCCCTTCGCCTCTCCCACACCTATGGCCGCAAGGCCTTTCCTTTCGGTGATGGCCCTGAGGTCAGCATAGTCGATGTTGATGAGGCTCGCGGTAGTGATTGTCTCGGTGATGCCCTTTACGAACTGGCCGACCAGCTCGTTCGCCACACCGAGTGCCTGTTGCAGCGGAAGGTCCCCTGCAACCTTCGATAGCTTTGTGTTGTCGATTGCGACCACTGTGTCGCAGTCGGTCCTGAGCCCCTTCAGACCGTTCTTTGCGCTTTCGTACCGGTACCTCTCAACCGAGAACGGGAGTGTCACCACTCCGATTACTAGCCTTCCCGGCCTCCGAAGTTCCCGTGCGAGTACGCCTGCTGAGCCTGTTCCTGTTCCACCTCCGAGTCCTGCACAGATGAAGACGATGTTCGAGTTCTGAGTCTCCTTCGCGAATTCCGCGATACTGTCGCGTGCCGCAAGGGCACCGCGCTCCGGATATCCACCCGCGCCCTGCCCGTGCATGAGCTTCTCGCCCATGAGGATCCGTCTGTCGGCTTTGGTTATGCTGAGATGGGCCGCGTCTGTGTTGGCTGCTATTAGTTTGCCGCCGGAGATGCCCCGCTGCTTGATC
>VBPP01000225.1 GCA_005877365.1 Nitrososphaerota archaeon | reverse complement strand
GAGCATGAACGTCTTCTTCTACACGCTCGGGGGATGGCTGCCAACTATCTTCGTGGAGCGCGGGAGCTCAGCCTATGTCGGGAGCCTGATGGCTTCGATGGCTTATTTTCTGGCCGTCCCCGCAACGCTGATCATTCCTTTTCTTTCAGGCGTCGTGGGCCGCCGCAAACCCTTCCTGTGGATCCTAGCACTCGCCGCCGCTGCAGCCTCCTACGGGCTCTTGGTCGCACCAGTGGGGTTCGGATGGTTCTTGTCCGCTGTCCTCGGCTTTGCAACCTCCGGGATCATAGTGATCTGCTACATCCTTCCTGTGGAGTTATTCCCGCCGTCGGCCTTGGGTAGGGCATCTGGAATAATCGTCTCAATCGGGTTTCTGGGAGGCATCGTCGGCCCATTCATAGCGGGGCTCCTCCGCGACGAGACGCGGAGTTTTGCTGGGGTGATAATCCTTCTCGTCATTTCAGCAGTCTTCGCGGCGGCGATCGCCACGCCCATTCGGGAAACTGGAGGAGGGGGAAGGATAGGGTCGAGGGAGCGAGCACACGGGTGAGGTTTTAGAATCGCACCTTGACTCCGGCGATCTCTTCCAGGACTGTTACGATTGCGACGTGATCTTTTTCGCTCAGACCTTTCGCCTTCGCGAGCTGGTAGAGCTGTTCGACGGCGCTCGTCAGGAAGAGAGGGACACCGTGAGCCCTCCCGAGTGCGGTTATGAGCGATAGGTCCTTTGCTGCGATCCTAACAGAGAATCCAGGCTCAAAGTTGCCTTTGGCTATCTGATGCGGAATCTTATACTCGACAGCGTAGCTCCTGCCGGTCCCTGTGGAGATGACTTCGTGCAGGATCTTCGGATCGATGCCTGCCTTTACGCCGAGCACGAATCCTTCGCAGGCGGCCGCCGTATTTGCCAGGGAGCAGAGATTATTGACGAGTTTTGCGATGCAGCCCGCTCCCGACGGACCTACGTGGAGAACATTTTTCGCAATCGCTCTGAAGATCGGTGTACACACTTCGAAAATCTGTTTGTCTCCGCCGACCATGATTGTCAGGGTGGCCGCTCTCGCGCCATGCGGTCCACCGCTGACGGGAGCATCGAGAACCGATACGCCTTTCTCCTTCGCCTCCTCAGATATCCTGTAAATTGTTTCTGGCAGGATCGTGTCGGTCGTTATCAGTATCGAGTGGTCTCTCACTCCATCCAAGACGCCCTTCTCCCCGAGAACCACCTCCTCAAGACTTTCTGGCGAAGGAAGAGATGTCATGATGACATTGCAATTTGATGCTACCTCTTTCGGGTCAGAACAAACGCGCGCGCCCTTCGAGGCAACCGCAGCTATTGAGTCTCTGTCGATGTCGTACACCGCCAGGGTGAAACCCGCGTTCAGGAGATTGGCAGCCATGGGCCCGCCCATCTTCCCTAATCCGATGAAACCGATCTTGAAGTCCAATTCTTCGGTAAGAAGAAATATGTCTCTTTCTTAAGCATGCTTCCCACAAGTTCGATGACATCTCCTCTCGAGGGGCTGCCCCTCTTGCATTCGTTGTGGGAGACTGTCGTCGCTTTTCTGCTCAGTCAAGGTTGGGAAAGTTTATACAACATCATTGAGTCTCCGGAATCGTGTTAGTTCCGAAGTCGGATGAGGTATTGGATCTAACTGTCAGGCATACGTACGGGACGTGGCGGTATCAGCGTGGATGGAAGCCTCTTCACATTGTCGATGCTGAGGGCTGTTATTTCCTTGATGCCGCTGGGAAGAAGTACCTTGATTTTTCGTCTCAGCTCATGTGCTCAAACCTGGGGCACAAGAACAAGGCGGTAATCGATGCGATATGTAAACAGGCAAAGCAGCTGCCCTACGTCTCTCCTGGATTCGCGACCACAGTACGAGCGGAATTAAGCAAATCACTTCTGAAATTACTGCCGGAGGGCCTGGAGAAATTCTTCTTCACCACTTCGGGTACCGAGGCCAACGAAGCTGCGATCAAGATCGCGAGGTTATTCACCGGAAAGCACAAGATAATCTCGAGGTACCGTTCGTATCATGGTTCCACAGCGGGCTCGATCGCCGCGACGGGTGACCTCCGTAGGTGGACCGCAGAACCTGTGGGCAAGATGGATGGAGTGATCTTTGCGCCTGACGCTGACACGTATCGCTCTCCCTTTGGCTCAGATCATCCTAACCCGGGGATAGCAAGCGCTGAATACATCGACTACATGATAAAGAACGAAGGCAATGTTGCCGCCATAATGCTAGAGCCGGTCGTTGGGACTAACGGGGTCTTAGTTCCTCCAAAAGAATACCTCCCTATGGTGAGGGAGATTGCTGACAAGAACGACGTTCTACTCATTGCCGACGAAGTAATGTCTGGGTGGGGCAGAACGGGCGAATGGTTCGCTGTCAATCACTGGAAGGTCAAGCCCGACATCCTCACAACTGCCAAGGGCATAACCGGAGCATACGCGCCTCTAGGGCTTACAGCGACAACGAGAGAGATCGCCGATTACTTTGAGGACCACTACTTTGCGCACGGGCACACGTATGAAGCGCATCCGCTCACGTTGGCGCCTGCCGTAGCAGCGATAAAGGAGTACTTGCGCCTGGACCTGATCGCAGAAGCAAGAAAGAAGGGTGCTTACATGGGGAAGAGACTGAGCGAGTTGAAAGAAAAACACGAATCTGTGGGAGACGTCAGAGGGATAGGACTCTTCTGGGCTGTCGAATTAGTAAAGAGTAGGAAGACAAAAGAACCTTTCACCAATCCCAAAGACAAGCTGTCTGGCAAGGCGTCTGTTCTTGACAGGATGGCGTCTGAGATGATGTCTAGGGGCGTATACATCCTGAATTGGTTGAGTCATTTTGTAATCGGGCCTCCATTGATAATAAGTCGAAACGAGATTGATCAGGGCATTGATGCTCTGGACGAGTCGCTGAACATTTCTGACAAAGAAATAGAATAGAACCCGAGTCCGGTCGGAGTGCTTTACTCAGGGATTGGGATTCTGTCGATGCCAGATGAGCGTGTTTATTGCGCATCGAAGAGATACCCACCTGCGTCGACAGGGAGTTCCCAAGATTTGATGGGTCGGGGCGGAATGAGAACCACTGCCGATTCCTCTGAATTATCTGCGGTCAATTGCTGAAACGATTCATGGTGAAGGGTTGGGCGAGCGCTGGCAACTTGTCCGAAATGACGTACTCCGAAACTAGATCGGCGGTGATGGGGGCGAGGAGGATTCCATTTCTGAAGTGCCCCGTCGCCATTACCAAGCCCTCGACGTTGGTGCCACCTAAGATTGGCGCGCCGTCCGGGCTACCTGGCCTTGTTCCCGCCCACGCCTCTCCCAGCGGAAGAGTGTCGATATCCGGGATGACAGCTAGAGCAACGGTGAGAAGCTTGGAGATGGCGCCAGCCGTGACCTTTGTGTCGAACCCTCTCTCCTCCACAGTCGCTCCTATCAGTAGCCTTCCATCCCCTCTCTGGACTAAGAAGGTGTCGGCGTAATGAATCACGTGAGAGAGCAATCTCCTTCCCTCAGGGACCTTCACGGAAATCACCTGTCCCTTGACAGGTCTGACGGGAGGACGTATTCTTTCATCTAACCCGGGGATGCCTGCCGACCAAGCTCCGGCGGCGATGATCACCTTGTGAGCTCGGACCATGCTCCCGCCTGCGCTTACTCCGATTACCCTGCCGCCTTGAATCACGATTTCAGCTACCGAGGTTTTCTCCCGAAAGTCGCCAACGACAAGAAATGCCTTCTTAAGAGCGAGCGCCAGTTTCCGGTTGTCTACCCGGTGGACGAGTGGATTGAAGAGGGCGGACTTTACGCCGTACGACATGTTAGGCTCGAGAGACCGCAATTCCTTCCCGCCGACCCACTTCGCTCCAACTCTCGATTTTCGCAGTAGTGCGTACTGCCTTCTTAACTGGTCTTCCTCGCGAGCCTCGAATGCGGGGAGCAGCGTCCCCTCCCTGCCGTAATCGATCTCAATTCCCGATTCTGATTCCACCTCTTTGGCGAAAGTCGGCCATAATCTGTGACTCTCGACGCACAACTTTGTGAAGGCGGGGCCATTTGGGTCATCACCTACCCTTGGAAAAAGAATGCCGAGAGCCGCCCAGGTCGCTCCGTGGCCAGCCTCACCTTTCTCAAGAATCAGTACCCTCAGTCCCCTTTTTGCGAGTTTCCATCCGATGGAGAGGCCGCATATTCCCCCACCAACGATTGCGACATCGTGAATCATTTCAATTTCAGTCCAGTGGATTTTTTGGGCGCGACGGGCGATATGGCTCTTTGAGTAACTGGCGGGGCTTGTGATTAATGAACACTACTTCAGACTTCGGTGCGGCACCGTATCTTCCCCATCTGTCGTTAACCCGTTCACAGAATTTTTCCGGCGTCAAGTCTCCCTCTATGCTCTTCATGTCAAAGCGTACGCCCAGCTGTGAGCCCTCGGCATATCTTCACATCGTGTAGGTGCCCTCCCTTGCCAATCGCTACCCTCCCTCAAACCCCGCCACCTTCTGTCTGGTGGTCGAACTCCTTGCGTACCTGCCTCTCCTGCCCGTTTCAGGGAGAACGAACGCAAGCGCAACAATAAGCAATGCGCTGATGACGATGGCTACAAGTGTCGTGTAGAAGCTGCCTGACAAGTCTCTCAGCAATCCCGCCAGCCACGAACCAAACCCAATGCCAAGCCAACCCACGGAAAGGACAATGCCACTGGCAGAACCCAGATGTGAATAATCAACCAAGTCAGCGGGGAGCAGGAACCCCATCGCGAAAGGACCCGCTACCGCGCCACCCAGGACAGGGAGGATTATCCATGCGGCCGAAGGCGGAGCAATGATGAGTGAGGTGACCCCAAGAGCAGACGTTCCGGCGAACGCCCAGATAAAAGGCCGCCTAAGGCCCAGCCGACCGGAGAGGGTGGGAACGACAAACACCGTGAACATATTCGCGATCGAGAAGATCGATACCATCAAGCCCGCCTCCTGCCCAGAAGCGCCTCGCTCTGCCAAGAGTGTGGGAAACCACGCCACCTCTATCGAGAAGATTGAGGTGTTCACGAAGAGAGACGCCGCCACTACCCAGAGGGGAAAATTGCGTGCCACGGATCCCGGCAGTCCCAGAGACCCCTTCACGATGTCTTTACTCCCTCTTGGCTCCCTGACCACGATCAACCATACGGCCGCGAAGCTCAAGGCAACCAACCCCCATGACCTCAGTGCTCCCTGCCAGCCACCAGTTGCTTCGGCAAGATACGTGGTCACTCCCGACGCGAGTGTGGCTCCGAGAGGAAAACCCATTACGTAGATTCCCGAAGCGAAACCAACTGTCGACTTGGGGAACCAACCGTTTATTGCCTTGGGCAGGTTTGGTAGAGCTAGTCCGAGGCCTACAGCAAAGAGACCAGTGAAGAGGAGGAACGTGAGAAAGTCAACAGTGGTGCCTCGGAGCAGTCCGCCTAATCCGAGCAACACCCCACCCGCTCCTGCGACCTTTCTGACGCCGATTGAGTCCGCAAGAACGCCGCCTATCAGTGAGAACACCGATGTAATGACAGCGGGCAAGGTGAAGATGAGGCCTATTTCTGCGAAAGACGTGTGAAGTCCTTGGCGAATTGAATTGAGGACAGGTCCTGGGCTGAACAGCGTGAGATTCATTGACAAGGCGACGAGGGTAGCTGACGTTAGAACTGCCCAGCTGTACCTTCCTGAACGTTGCTCTCCCACCGGATGCATGACCTTCCCTGCGGGTTGGTAACTTCCAGTAAAATACCCACTGTTTCAGTGTCGAGAGGGCGCACTCGACCATCACGTTCATTCTCGCGTCACCGCGGTACATTAGGCCTCAATCCTAATAGAGCCAATCAGAAAATCCTTATCACGCGAACGAAAAGATATCTGGCCGCATGCCCAGGACTAGCTGGAGCTCGCGCAAGACTCTCATCCTTGGCAGGAGCGACATCGAAGGCCTCCTAACAGTGGCTGAATACAACAACGCCGTCGAGAGAGCGTTCCGCGCGCACGGATTACACAAGTACAAGATGGATCCGAAGATGCACATCGTCATTCCAAAGTACCATGGTGAGTGGGAAGCAATGCCGTCCTACTGCGAAGAACCTGAGACCTCCGCGTGTAAGTGGGTCGCGATACGAGAAGAGAACCGGGAAAAATTTGGGCTCCCCAACGTCTTCTCGACTCTCGTCTACACCGACCCAAGGACTGGATTCCCCCTTGCAATCTGCGATGGAACCTACCACACACTCATGCGCACCGGTGCCGCGGGCGGTGTTTCGGCCAAGTACCTGGCGAGGAAAGGATCCGAAAATCTGGGACTCGTGGGAGGAGGGTTTGTGGCGACAGGGCTCCTCGCCTCCATCCAAGATCTCTTTGGACTTAGGAAGGTCAGAGTTTGGAGTCGCTCTCCCGATACTTCCAAGAGATTCGTAAGAGAGAACAGCCGAAGGT
>VBPP01000345.1 GCA_005877365.1 Nitrososphaerota archaeon | reverse complement strand
GCCTCTTCAGGCTAGCCATCCGACTCCTCGCAGCCAATACTCGTGAAGGCTTTTTATCCACATGGAATCGTGAAATTTCAGCGCCACGCGATGACGATAATCGAGAAGTTGGCCAGCTCTCTCAATCGAAGAGACGAAGTTCCCAATCAGCAACTCGCAATGGAAATCGCTGACGGGAACGACGAAGAGGCGGTCGAGGAACTCGTCGGGAATCTTTCAAACAAAGATCGAGAAATCCAGAGCGACTGCGTCAAGGTTCTCTATGAAGTTGGGGAGCGAAAGCCAGCTTTGATCGCCCGATACGCGGGAGAATTCTCCTCACTGCTCGACAGCGAGAACAATCGATTAGTTTGGGGAGGGATGGCCGCTCTCGACCAGATTGCGCTGGTGAATCCCAAGACCATTTACGGGATGCTAACGAAGATCGTTGAGTCCGGAGAGAAGGGCTCCGTCATCACCAGGGATCATGCGGTGGGAATTCTGATCAAACTCGCGTCTCTTTCTCAATACAGAGAGAGGGTGATTCCCCTGCTCATAGAACAGTTGAAGCGTTCTCCGACCAATCAGCTTCCGATGTACTCCGAGAACCTCATGCCGATAGTCACCGAGTCGAACAGAGCCGCCTTCGTCAAGACGCTCACTTCTCGACTTCATGACATCGAGAAAACGTCTAAACGGAAACGAGTTGAAAGGGTGATAGCGAAACTGAACAGGTCGTCCGTCCAGGCGTGACCTGACAACCCTTCGCGTTCGATGCGGACGAAATCAATCTCCTGAGAGATATCTGGCTGAGAATGCGTCCCCCCACTTGACTCTGGAAATGCGCAGTCAGTTGAAATCTCCCCGTCGGAGGCGACGATGAGATGAACGAGGACGAGAGGCTCCTGCAGGTTGCAGGCTTGAGCGGCATTATCGCCGGAATCATCTCTTTTGTCTTGATTCTCGTGACGGGGGGTCTGGGGTACGCCACCCAACCCGGTCTCGTCTCGGGCGGGTGGCCACAGTTCCTCACGCAGTGGTTCACAAACTACGCGCCTCTGGGCGAGATGGTAGGACTCGGCATGGTGGGGCTCGCGGCCATGTTGATCTACCTGTCTCTCTACCGGACACTGAAGGTAACGAGTCCTAACTACGCTTTGATCTGTCTCGGGTTCGGGGTCCTTGCCTCAGCGATCCTGGTCAGCTTCCTGGTGTTGCGCTACTATGCGTTTTTCTCGGCAGCAATAGTCTACAACTCGGCGGCTGTTTCGGAGAAGCCGAACGTAATCAACATAGCCAGGGTCTTGGTGTACTCTACCTACGGACTCTTTTTCGCGCAAGGAGTGTTGTGGATTTTTGCGTTCCTCGGGACGGGAGTGGCGATCCGAAGCAGCAGGACATTCGGGAGGGGCTACTCCTGGATGAACATCGCCTTCGGGCTGCTTTTCATACTCTTCTTCGCGATTGCCGCAGAGGGCTTTGCGACGCCCGACGCACCGAACATAGCCTTTCTGTTCATCGAATTGTTTTACGTCGAATGGACAGTAATTCTGGGACAGAAGCTCTACCGCCTTTCGAGACCCTGGTCTTGAGTGTC
>VBPP01000344.1 GCA_005877365.1 Nitrososphaerota archaeon | reverse complement strand
TCAGGTACTGCATCGCCTGCGCCAAGATAACCGTGGAGTGCAACTGCAAGACCAAAGTCTAGTGACATTCCCCCAGCTCTCTGCGTGCGATTGCGTTACCGCTGAGAGCCGCGAACCTGCCACTCGCATGGCCCTGGCGCCAGCATCTGATGGAAGTCTGCGTCAAACCACTCAAGAAATCCCCTCTTGTGTGTGAGGCAAAGGAAACGGGGTTGGGGAGATAGGAATGCGCGGAGCTCGTGACCCAAGAGAGCGAGGCGTGCGATTGTTGCGCGCTCCGTTTGGCGAAGATGCTCTCCGAGAGAGGGGCGATGATTCTCGCCCGCAGGCGCAGTCAATTCGTTTGGTGTGCGATTGCGCGCTTAAAATACGCGTGGAATCACAAGTTCAGATTACGGGTCTACCTCGAGCGACGAAGACCCAGCTTTCCCCGCCCTCCGAAGAGGGGTCCAACAAGTGAACAGTCTTGCAATACATCTGTCCTGCTAATCCATACCATTGCTTCACAACTCACTTATCTTGCAGAAGCGATCAAGTGCTACCTTGGTATGCGATGAGGTTAATCTGGATAGCTCGTGCCCCGCGGACCTCCCAGACGTGGTCGTCGACGCGGAAAACCGCTCGGTCAGCATCTGTGGCAGCACCGCCTGGCGACGCCTTGCCGACCTGCCGGGATTGTTCGTGGGAATAATGAGCCACGAAAGCATTCAT
>VBPP01000224.1 GCA_005877365.1 Nitrososphaerota archaeon | reverse complement strand
ATTGCTGAACGAAATCAGCTCAAGGGGATGTCTTGTCCCGGCCCTCTCATCGTTAAGAGTTCGGATGACTTCCAGACCTGCTAAGACGCCATAGCATCCATCGAGCGTTCCGGCACTGGGTACCGTGTCGATGTGTGAACCAAACGCAAGAACTGGGAGATCGTCGTTCGTGGAGTTTCCGCGTCTTCCGATGATATTACCAACCTGGTCGACCCTGACTTGCATTCGTGCCTCTTTCATGCGTGTAATGAGAAATCTTCTCGCTTCGAAGTCCGCGGGTGTCAGGACGAGTCTTGTTCTTCCGGATCCCTCCATGGCTCCTATCTCGCCGAGCTTTGCAAGGTCATCGAGGAGGCGGTCCCCAGAGAGATGCATTCACCGGATCTTCTCCAACTGGACCTTCTTGACCCGCCCTAATTCTTCCTTATTTTCGTTTCGACTCTGCCGTCCTTAATCTTCAGCATTTCTATTATGGATTTGATGTCCTCCTCTCTCCTAGCTGATATTGGGCGTATCGCTGCGCTTCGATTAATCTTCTCCACCTCTTTTTTGACTTCGGATAACTCCTCGGGCGAGACAGCGTCGACCTTGTTGATGAGAACGATTTCACCGAAGGCAACTTTGCGAATTGTCAAGGGCATTTCTGAGAGTAGGAGCATGAGTTGGGTCGCGTCTACCAGTATGATCAACGGCAGCATCTCGAGCTCGAAATTCTTTGCCAGGCTGACCACAGAGAGGATCTGAGATGGGTCGGCCGCCCCCGAGGGTTCTAGAACTGCAAGATCTGGCTTGATCCTTCTATCCACGAGCCGGAGTGTTTTGATCATGTCCTCCCCGAGTTGACAACAGACGCAACCCCCGAAAAGCTCCTTGACCTTCAGCCCGTATGAATTAATGATCTTATCATCAATACCTATCTCGCCTACATCGTTTACTATGATAGCGACCTTCAGCCCGTATTCGGCAACGAGCCTCTTGGCCGCATTTATTATGAAGGTAGTCTTACCGGATCCGAAGAAGCCGGAGACGACCAGCAGCTTCAGGACTGAGCACCACAATGGGGAGTTACCCTGCCGTACATAAATACGCGGCGGGTAGTGCATCGCAAAGACAGGAGATTTTCGGCGGTGACATTGGGCGCGCGTACTCGCAAGACTTTGCCCTACATCGTGGCGACTTCCCTGCTCATTCTCACAATTTTCCCGTTATTTTGGATGGTGTCTTTCTCGTTTAAGGGCCTGGAAGAACTAACCCAATTTCCAGAGCCGCTTTACTGGCTGCCTCAGCGGCCAACGCTCTCTAACTATGAAGAGGCTTTCGCAACATTTACGGGCCTTAAGGCGATCTGGGAGAGTCTCTCGATAGCCTCGGTAAGCACGGTATTTGCGCTACTCATCGGCTTTCCGGCTGCCTACGCAGTCGCCAGACAACGTGTTCACAGGACAAGGTTTTCGGTTCTTCTCGTTCCTCTTATCCTGCGCGTCATGCCTTCTGCAGTCCTCGCTATCCCATTGCTTGTCTTCTACTCCACGTTCGGTCTAATCGATACAGCGGGCGGTATGGTCCTCGTCTATGGGGGTACCACCGTCTTCTACGTGATTTGGCTGGTAAAACCGTTCATAGACGCCATGCCCCCTGAGATTGAAGAGGCCGCTATGGTGGACGGAGTCCCACGATGGAAGGTTCCGTACTGGGTAACACTCCCCACCGTACTAGGTGGTGTGCTGATAGCTGCTTTCTTTGTCTTCTTACTGGATTGGACCGAATTTGTCTTCGTGCTAAGCCTGGGCCGCGTAGAGATACAGACGATCCCGGTGGTGATGACCTCCCTTTCTGCTTTCGGCGTCCTTTCTGGCGCCCACGGCGACGCTTCGGCTGTCAGCACCATCTCCCTCCTACCATTCCTGGTGGGAGCGTACTATTTGCAGAAGCAATTACTGCGAGTCTCACTGTTCGGACCAGTCGGAAGGTAAAGTCGAGCGAAGCTTGATTGATGTTCTTGGGCCTTTTGCCCTCTCTCGGCATCGGGCATGCTAAGAAGTCCGGATTCCGGCGAGTCTTGATAGATAAATAACCTGCGCTCAAGCCAGCATTTCGGGCTGGGAATCTCAATGGCTGCAGTAAGAAGGAGTAGGCACCCATTTTTTGTGTATACGTTATTGGTGATAGTTGTCGTCGCAACCCTTTTCCCGGTCTTCTGGGTTGTCTCCAGCTCCTTCAAGACCGACTTTGAACTGTTCTCATTGCCTGCTCACTGGCTCCCTGCAACACCCACCCTCTCAAGCTATACAGTGGCTTTTGCCAGTCAGAGCGGAGTACAGGCCATCTCTAACAGTCTTGTTATCGCACTTGGCGGCACTTTTCTGGCACTTCTCATCGGATTCCCATCAGCGTACGTGATTTCAAGGTACAGAGGCGGGAGGTTCGCCCTCTTCGTCCTGCCCCTTATCATGCGGGCTTCCCCTCCTGCCGTCATCGCGATCCCACTCCTCATCTTCTATTCTTCCCTCGGGATGGTGGATACGCTGCAGGGATTAGTCTTGCCTTACAGCGCTGTAACAGTTTTCTACGTCATTTGGATGATAAAGCCCTTCATAGATGCTGTGCCACGTGAGATTGAGGATGCTGCAATGATAGATGGTGTGCCAAGGTGGAGAATTCCGTTCGGCCTTATCCTGCCCATGGTGGCAGGCGGAGTCATAGCCGCGGCCATCTTTGTCTTTGTTTTGGACTGGACGGAATTCACACTGGCACTTATGCTGACCAGAATGCAGACCCAGACCATCCCGCTTCAGATGGCCGCGTTCAATGCCCTGGGAGCGATTTCGGAGGGTCAGGGTCAGGCCGCGGCCCTTAGCACGGTTTCACTTGCGCCCTTTCTGATAATTGCGTACTTCTTCCAGAAGCAACTGGTGCGCACCTTCTCCGCCGGAGCAGTCAACAGGTAGGGAAGCCGCACAAAAGACTAACTGCTGCAACTTGTCGCCAGGACGTGACATCGGTAATGCCTCATGAGAAATGCTGTTGAGAGGGTTGAGGCAATCTTAGGGAGGAGCGCCGGAGAAAAAACCTGCTCCTCGCCCCTTCAAACTGCCACTCTGGAACTGATGGGTCTGGCAGATACCTACTGGCCTCAGGCCCACTCCGACCCTGAGATGATGGCCAGACTATCTGCGGCAGCGTATGAGTTCGGGGGGATTCCGAGTCTAAGAATCCCATTTGACATCTGTGTCGAGGCCGAAGCAATCGGATGCGAGGTCAGGATGGGGAGAGCGGACACTCCCCCCTCGATCATGAACCCCGCGTTCACAGAATTCGATGAGCTCAAGATCCCTAACCTGGTTGAGGAGAGGGGGCGTATCCCAACGCTGCTGAGAGCCACCAAGCTCCTTAATGGCAGATACGGAAGTTCGATTCCGATCTTTACCATGATAGTTGGACCGATGACGTTGTTGGGTTTCTTAGTTGGTATCGAAAAGACACTCTACACCCTTTCCACACAACCTCAAGCCCTGGAGAATGCCCTGGACACCATCGCGCGATTTAACGTAGATTACGCGAATGCTCTTCTAGACGAAGGCAGTGATTTTGTTCTTGTTGCCGACCCTGTGGCTTCTGGAGATCTGGTGGCAGCCGAGCACTTCGCTAGATACGTCCTCCCACTTTATCAGAGAATTCGAAGACAGCTGAGGGTGAGGGCGATCCTTCACATTTGTGGAAACACAAATCCCCTCCTCCGGTACTTACCCGAAACAGGGTTCGAGGCGTTCTCCTTTCACGGTCCGGAGGTGGAGGTCAAGGTCGCACGGAGGATCATCGGTGACAGGATGGCTCTGGTCGGCAACCTGCCCAATGCAACCCTCCTGAGGTATTCCACTCCCGCCGTCGTTCGGGCTCGCTCTCTGAAAGCCCTTCAAGACGGCGTCGATATTTTGGCACCCGCTTGTGGTTTCCATCCCCACACACCTTTGGCTAACATGAAGGCGATGGTTAGCGCGGTTGAGAAGTATGAGTCTACAGTAGATTCCCCGCGATGAGGAGACGTGAGCTGTCCGAGCAGGTGTCACCCCGCCATCTTCTCTCCTTTGAGGGATGTAACGCAATCCGTAAGTTATTAGATGCAGGAACCACGAATTTCATAGGAGCCAATAGTCCAGCGCTTCATCAAAACCATTGTGTACTGGATAGCTTCACGAAGGACCCTTTCATCGAGACCGTTGGACACGTGTTTTTTCAGGTGATCCTCGTAGAGGTATAGCGGGGTCAGACTCTCACAGTGAGGACACTTCATGGGGAAGAGTTGGTCGAAGAAGCACATTGGGGCGCTCCTCAGTCGAGTAACTGCTTCAGTGTTGGTTTGGGCCGGTCTTTTCGAGGCACCCTTTTCACGACCTTCCCGTAGCCACGTTTTCCCACGATGTCACCGTTCTCGGCTACGACCTCACCACGGACGATAGTCGTGATTGGGAAGCCTGTGAAGGTCTCACCTTCGAAGAGCGAGAAGTCTCTGATTTGAGAGTAGTGCAGGGTCTTGCTGTCTATTCGCACCCGCTTCTTTGGGTCGACTATCACCAGATCGGCATCGTTCCCCACCCGTATCGAGCCCTTGTTCGGAATGCTGTGAATGGCCGCGGTGTTGGTGGCGGTTAAGTGAGCGATTCGCTCCAGTGGGACGCCCCTCTTGTTGAAGCCTTCGCTAATCATGAAGGGGAGCATTGTTTCTGAGCCGGGATAGCCGAGCATGGCACTCCAGATGTCGCCCTGACCTACTTTACGGCTCCTAGTTACCGGACAGTGGTCCGTACCTATGCAGTCCACCCAACCGTCCTTGATACCCTGCCACAGCCCTTCAACATGCCCTCTTGTCCTGATCGGTGGATTGACTTTGCCGAGGACGCCGATCTTCTGGTCTGTCTTTACGAAGAAAAGGTATGCGGGAGTTGTCTCGATGTACATCTCGACCCCGTTTCCATCGGCCCAGTCTACGACCTCCTTCGCCGTCGCCACGGTGTTGTGAACAACGTAAAGAGGGCACCCCGTGATCTTGGCCATTACAGCCATCTCCCAGATTTTCAGCTGCTCGCAATAGTCCGGGCGTGAATCATTCCACGCAGCAAGGTCCTTCGCTCCGGAAGCCTTCACTCTCTCGGTCAGCTTCCTCGCGATCTCGAAGTCCTCGCAGTGCACCATCGCCACTCCCCCCAGCTCCTTAATCTTCGCGAAGGAGAGGTAGAACTCTCCGTCGTCGGGATGGAGGATGTTCAGCATTTCATATTCCGGACGGTTGGTGAAGTGCTTGAAGGATGTTACCCCGAGCTCGAAGGCGGCTGGGAGTTCAAGGATGTGTTGCATCGACATTATGGCGGCGTAGAAGGTCATGTCGATGTAGGCGTTCTTGTTCGCTATCTCTGTTAGTTCAGGAACAGACACTTTGAGCGAGCGCTTGTCAAGGATGCTGTGCATTGTAGTGGTCAGTCCGCCTATGGCCTGTACCATAGTAGAGTCTGGTACGTCTTCCCCGAAGGGATTGTAGAGTCCCAAGTGAACGTGAGGGTCTATGGCCCCGGGCATCACTGGCAAGCCCTTGGCGTCGATCACCTTGTCCGACTTGGGGAGATTGGGCTCCTTTGCTATCGCGGTGATCTTGCCATCCTCTACCGCTATTCCCGCCTCGTAAATTCCTTCTGAAGTCACGACCTTCGCGTTGTTTACGACAAGGTCAACTACCAACTCGAAAATTCCTGGGTTTCTAAGCTCGTTTACGTTATTTATAGTTATACGACTGGAGCGACATCGTGGTATTTGTGTCGCACTTACCAGCCATTGTAGGCGCCCGTGTCAGATTGATCTTTCCTAAGGTTCAAAACCACGCTGAACTTGAATTTTTCTTTAGAGACCTCTCGCTATCTCTCTTCGAAACGAGCAGCCTTCACGGTAGGCTCATCGGTCACATAAAACTATACGGAAAAGGAGATTCCAAAAGTATGATCCGGGCAAACGCGACCGGCTTGCGTGAGAGTGTCCAGGTTGAGATTCGAAACTCTCACCCGGAGATCGGGGTAGAGCTTTGGCTAAACATCATTACGTACAAGATGCCGGAAGAGGAGCTTCGAAGAAACTTTCTAAGAACACTTATCCAGACGGCCAAGAGGCACGGAGTGAAGGTTCGGGGACTGAAAATTGGGGACGAGCACGGACAGCATTAGGATTTCGGCTCCCTCGTCCAGCTCATTCGTGGAAGCCCTGTTCTCTGGACCCCTTAGCCGGTCACGCTTTCTTTTTTGTCGTCTGTCAGCCACTCTTCTCCTTTCCGAGGTCAGCCGCTGATGGGCGGTTTTTTGTCTCTCCCTCTTGAAGGGATAAGGATTGTTGCGATATCCCAATACGGCGCGGGCCCGTACGCTACGATGCACCTAGCAGACCTGGGTGCCGAGGTCATCAAGATCGAAGACCCTTCCACGCGCGGAGACTCGGCGCGTGAAGTCAGGCCCTATACGCAACATAGTGACAGCCTCTTCTATCAGTCCTTCAATCGCAACAAGAAGAGCGTAACTCTCAACCTCCGAAATCCCTCTGCTCGAGATGTGTTCCACAGACTTGTCAAGGTTTCCGACGTTGTATTCAACAACCTTCGCGGCGATCAACCTGCAAAGCTTGGACTCGACTACGGATCTTTGAGGTCGGTAAACCCGAAGGTCGTTTGCTCCGCTCTTTCGG
>VBPP01000346.1:1265-2828 GCA_005877365.1 Nitrososphaerota archaeon | reverse complement strand
AGCTCCCGGTGAGAGTTGACGGTATCGAGGCGAGCGGGCTTGACGAAAAGGGTGACCTGGTTGTCGACAGGCAACCCAGGTTCGATCACATAGGTTCGAGCACGCCGAAGCTCATAGTAATGAGGCTCTCAAGGGCCGCGAAGAAGAAGGCGGTGAAGGAGATCTATGATGATGTGCTGGCTTCTCTCGCGGGGGGAGCAGGCGAAACTGTCCAGGCCCCCCTCACATTTCCCTGGCTTGAAGAGACCTCTGTACGTCGACAATCTAGGGCCTGATCGATAGTTTCCCATAGGTAGCCGCTGGAATTTGTAAGTTGCTCCACGTAAGACCATGTGAATAAGTACTGGCGACTTGTAACATATACGGAGACTTGACGAACGAAGTACTTCTCGAGACAACAGTCCTCAGCAGAGGCAAAAGGACGACCGTTCCAGAACGGGTTACGGAGTTGTTGAAACTGAGATTCACCCCCGGGAAGTTGACGAAGCTACTATGGACACAGGAGGGGGATGAGATCGTAGTCACGAGAGGAACGCCGCAGTCGAGTTTCATGAAGACCCTCCTCAGCGGCGACGGAACAGCGGCAGTACCCAAGCATGTGAGGGAAGCTTTGAAACTGAAGTGGACACCCGATAAGGTGGAGAGAATATCATGGATGCAAAAGGGGAATAAGATCATTGTCACGAGAGGAACGCCCAAGTCGAGTCTCACAGCTTAACTTGATGCGGGCCCGACTGGACTCGAACACTTGGCATCCTCCCTTCCTCCCCGGCGGAATGGTGTTGACGGCTCGGCGTCACAACGCTTTTGAAGGGAGGCGGCAGAGGTTCCGACAATTCAGGCAGTTTCAGATGGTTGCAAAGGGAAATAGAGAGAAACTCCGTCCCGCTCGCGAAGCTGAGGAGCATGCGGGCCATCTTCAAACTCCCACGGTCGAAATTCTCAATAAAGAACACCGAACCGGACAAGCTGGACGCCCTCACGCGGAGAGGTTCCGGGAGTTCGCCGCCCTCTCGAGCGTCAAGCAGCTGCAGGAGCTGAAAATCGCCGAATGAGCAAAGCGCAGGGCGGCCTCGAGTACAGCAAGGTGGCCGAAATCAAGGGTCCCCTGCTCGTCGTGGACGGCGTCGAAAGGGCGGCTTACGATGAGCTCGTCGAGATACAGGAACCCGGGGGAGGGAGAAGGCTCGCCCGCGTCCTTGAAACCGGTTTCGGGAAAGCGGTCGTCCAGGTCTTCGAAGGCACGTCCGGCCTCTCGATTAGCGGCACGCGCGCGAAATTCCTGGGGAGGACGATGGAGCTCCCCGTCTCCGACCAGCTTCTGGGCAGAGTCTTCGACGGCCTCGGCCGCCCCCTCGACGGCCTGCCCGACCCCGTCGGCAAGAGCTTCCTCGACGTCAATGGCTCCCCCATAAACCCCGAACGCCGAGAATACCCGACCGACCTCATCCAGACTGGCGTCTCGGTAATCGACGGCATGCTGACCCTCGTCAGGGGCCAGAAGCTTCCCATCTTCTCCGGTGCGGGGATGCCTCACAACATGCTCGCCGCCCAGATCGCCCG
>VBPP01000346.1:0-1252 GCA_005877365.1 Nitrososphaerota archaeon | reverse complement strand
ATCCGCAGGAGCATCCTCTACCTCAACCTCGCGGACGACCCCGCCATCGAGCGCATTATCACCCCACGCGTCGCCCTCACCGCCGCCGAGTACCTCGCCTTCGAGCTCGGGATGCACGTCCTGGTTATCATCACCGACATCACCTCTTACGCGGAAGCGCTGCGCGAAATCTCCGCCGCCCGAGAGGAAGTCCCCGGGAGGAAAGGCTTCCCCGGCTACCTCTACACCGACCTCGCCACCAACTACGAGCGCGCGGGCCGCATCAAAGGGAAGAGGGGCAGCATCACCCAGATGCCCATCCTCTCGATGCCGAGCGACGACGTCACTCACCCCATCCCCGATCTTACGGGCTACATCACGGAGGGACAAATCTTCCTCGGCCGGGAACTTTTCAGGAAGGGCATCTACCCACCCGTCTACGTCCTCTCCAGCCTGAGCCGGTTAATGGGACCCGCCCTTGGCTACGTCATCAAGCAGGGGAAGGCCAGAGCGGACCACCACATGGTCGGGAACCAGCTCTACAACGCGTACGCCAGGTCGGGCGAGCTCCGCGCGTTATCGGAAATCGTCGGGAAGTCGGGGCTCACCGGCTCGGACCTGAAGTACCTCAAGTTCGGCGACGACTTCGAGCAGAAGTACCTCAAGCAGGGGTACGATGAGAACAGGACCTTCGAGGACACCCTGAGAATCGGCTGGGAGATGCTCTCCATCCTTCCAGAGTCGGAGCTGACCAATGTGAAGGAAGAGTTCATCAAGAAGTACTACGTCGGTCAGAAGTCGGCGGAGTAACAGAGGAGGAAATCGTGCATGGCATCAGCTGAGCTCGTGGATGTCAGGCCGGTGGATTGGTTGCCGTACATCAGCACGCAATACATTGTGGATGCGCTTGAGGGGAAAGTGGTGAAAGTCGGAGACCACGTGACTCTTCCATTCCCCACCGTGATGAACAACTCAATCGAGAGAAGGGTGATCAAACCAGAGCTGGAAATTGTGTCTTTTACGCCGAGCTTAGAATCGATTCGCTTGGGGAGACAAACTAGGTTCAGGATATTGAAAAAGGATAGCTTGGAAGTCGACCATTTTTACGATGAAGACGAAGAAGAGAAGAAGCGGGCTGATGCTAAAGGCAGCGCAGATGGCTACTATGTCGGGTAGATTAGACGGCGCCAGAAGGAGGAAGGGCCGATGTCGGTAAGCTTCGGCTCGCAGGTCCTCCCCACGAAGATTGAGCTGATCAGGACGAGGCGGAGCC
>VBPP01000223.1 GCA_005877365.1 Nitrososphaerota archaeon | reverse complement strand
CCGTGAAGGGGAACCTCGAAGGCAGGAGAAGGCGAGTAATCCTCCGAGCAGATGGATGGAAGTTAGCGTCGGCGATGGGCCGGAGAGTTAACAGAACCCCGTTGCCGCAAATTTATCGTCAGAGCGTGATCGTCTCCTCGCTCCCCGGGCCCTCCCGAATACAACAGACAGGTTGAGCGCGTGTGAATCAGATGCCGAGGAAGGAGCGGAGACTCTTGTACCTGTTTCTGATTGTGACTTCGGTCACTCCAGCGGCTTCTGCGACATCCTTCTGTGTAATGTCTTCGCCTTCCAGTGTGCAGGCCACGTAGAGAGCCGAAGCGGCTAGTCCCATCGGGTCCTTCCCAGCCGATATCCTGAGCTGGGATGCCTTGAACAGGATTTCCCGCGCTCTTCGCTGCGTCCTCTCCGTCATCCCTGCCCTAGACGCTATTCTGGATACGCACCTCGATGGCTCGGCGACCGGCATCTTGATGTCCAGCTCCTTCAGCAGGAGCCTGTACGACCTTGCCAGGTCCTTTCTCTTGACGTTGCTGACTGCTGCCACGTCCTTCAAAGTCCTTGGGACCTCCATGTCCCTGCAGGCGGCGTATAGCGACCCTGCCATCATCGCGGTAATCGACCTTCCTCTGACCAGGCCCCTCTCGAGACACTTCCTGTAGATGTACGCGGCTCTCTCCGTAATCGCTTCAGAAACCGTAAGCTTGTCGGAGTACCTCCGGAGCTCATTCAGCGCCTGCCTGAGATTCCTGTCGGCCGACTCGTGAGCCTGACTCCTTCTGTCCCAGGTCCTCAGCCGCTCGACGGTGGACCTCATTGAGCTTGACAGAGCCTTTCCTGACGAGTCCCTGTTGTCCGTCCCTATCACAGTGGCAAGCCCCATATCGTGCATCGTCACGGAGGTTGGGGCGCCCGTCCTGCTTCGGTTTTCTCCTTCTTCGCTGGAGAACGACCTCGTCTCCGGGCCCGTGTCGACTATCTTCTCTTTGACTACGAAGCCGCAACCAGTGCAGTAAAGCTCTCCCCCGGAGCTGTCAACCACCATCGGACTCCGGCCACACCTAGGGCACTTGTCGAGCGATCTCTCTAGTTTCCACAGCCTCGAAAAATTGGTCTCTTGTGGTATTCTATATCACACACCCTATAATTGGGTCTCCTTGAGTAATGGTACGTCCTCCTATATAAAGACGGGGCGGCGAAGACTCGATTTCTCAACTAACGACCCCCAACGCCGCTTAATACTCTGCCCCGACGGCTCAGCAAGGGCGTTCGGGACCCTCCGTTGTGCTCGTGAGCCTCGATTCGATGGCTTTTGGTTGCGCGATCTCCAAGAAGGTGCGAGAATTACACGATTCGGCAAGTCCCGAGCGACCGTGCGTCATGCCAGGGGATTGAACAGGAGCGATGAGTTGCCTGGAAGAGCCAATAGATAGTTTGGGCTCGTAGATGGTGTGCCCTTCAACTTTCGCACTCTTCATATACCCTCCTCGAGGCGTTCCCCAAACACTGCGCTGCTACCCTCTCGGTTCCGATGAGCAAGACACACTAGAACGGGCGTGAGTGAGCGGGCCCCTGGAAGCGAGGCCGAAGTATGTTCGGGCATCACTGGACGTTGGTCCAGGTCGCCTTGATGTTGGTTCTCCTCCACGTACATTGCCGTCAGGTAGCCCGGGGTCGTATCTCGACTTTAGAGGCGGCAGCAAAGTCGATGTCATAGTGACACTCGATCCAGTGCCCCCTTTCAACCTCGATCAATGGAGGAGGCAGGTTCAGGCACTTCTCCGTAGCGTAGGGGCATCTCGTCCTGAAACGGCAGCCGCTGGGTATAGCGACGGGGCTGGGGATGTTCCCTTGCAGCACCCCCAACTCCCTCCTCTTCGATGGGTCCGGGACAGGGACCGACGAGAGCAGGGCCTTGGTGTAGGGGTGCTTGGGATTTTCGAAAAGCTTCTTGGTTTCGGCGAATTCGACAATCCTACCCAGGTACATCACTGCCGTCCTGTCGCACATCTGCCTGATTACCGCGAGGTTGTGTGAGATGAACAAAAACGTGAGATCTAGCTCCTGCTGCAGGTTCCTCAGCAGCCTGAGTATCTGAGCCTGGACAGAAACATCGAGCGCGGAAGTGGGTTCGTCGAGTACGATGAATGACGGCTTTACCGCGAGGGCAATTGCTATGGCAATCCTCTGTCTTTGACCGCCGGAGAACTCGTGAGGAAACCTGGCGAGGTGGTCTGTGTTGAGGCCCACCTTCTCTAGCAGTTCGCCGGCCATCTTCTTTGCCTCGCTCTTTGTGGACGCTATGCGGTGTATCTTCATAGGCTCGAGCAGCGCTGACCCGATGCTTTGTCTGGGGTCGAGAGAGGCATACGGGTCCTGGAAGACCACCTGCATCTTCCTCCGGAAGGGCTTGAGACGGCTCCCCTTCAGCGCCGAAATCATTGTGCCTTCGAAGGCGACGCTTCCCTTGGAGGGTTCGGTGAGTCTCATCAGCGTCCTCCCAAGAGTCGTCTTCCCGCAGCCTGACTCCCCGACCAGCCCGAAGGTCTCGCCCCTTCTGATGCCGATTGAAACGCCGTCCACCGCCTTCACGTATGCGACGGTCCGGCTCAGGATTCCTATCCTCGTCGGGAACCACTTGAAGAGGTTCTCGGTCCTGAGAAGGTAATCGTTGTTGTCCGTCACCGCGGACGCCTCACTCTCCGTACAGGGCCTTCACCTCGGCCGCGTAGGTGAGGTAGGAGACCTTCAGGTTGCTTATCCTCAGGACCTCCGGCGCGATAGCCCTTCATCTCCTAAGGCGGGGGTCGAAGACGTCCCTGATTCCGTCCCCGAGAAGGTTGAAACCGAGAGAGATGATGAGTATCGTGAGGCCCGGAAATAGGATGAGCCAGGGCGCCGTGAAGATGTACTGTATCCCCTGGTTTGACAGGTTCCCGAGCTCGGGGAGCAGCGGGCTGGGCGTCAGTCCGATGAACGTCAGCGCAGAGACGGTGAGTATCACTGAGCCTATGTCGAGGGTAGCCTGTACGAGTACAGGGTAGATCGAGTTCTGGACTATGTGACCGTAGAGTATCCTGATGCCTCCCGCACCCATCGCGCGCAACCTCTCGACGTAAGGCTTCTCCTTCTCACTCAGGACCTGAGACCGCATAAGCCTGACGTAGTAGGGCCACCAGGTAGTGAGCACCGCGATCGTCAGAGTCGGCAAGGACCTCCCCAGGACTACGATCAGGACGATTGCGAGCAAGATTCCGGGGATTGCGAGAAAGACGTCGGTGACCCTAAGTATCGCCTCGTCGACGATTCCACCCTTGTACCCGGCCAGGCCACCGAAGAAGACCCCTATCACGACGGCCGAGGCGACGACCTCGAACGCGATCTCCAGGTCGACCGGAATCGCGAGTATTATCATCTGCAGCAGGCTCCGCCCATAAGAGTCGGTACCGAGCGGGTAGACAGCGGACCCTCCGCAGTTGAAGACGTTGGCTATCTGCCAGTTGACGATAGGGTTGTTCCAGCAGAGGCGCAGGTTGAGGGGCTGCTGGTCCCACGATGTTGGGTTCACTATCAGCGGGGATAGCAAAGCGAGTAGTACTGAGGCCACGGAGATTGCGACGCCGGTGAGGACTATCGGGTTTCTCCTCAGAAGATGAAGCGCGTACTTGAGGTCGGCCCGCCGCCCATACCTGTCACTCGATTGGGATCCCTCTGGCTTCGAAGCCTTCACCTCAGTACCTTATCCTCGGGTCGAGCTTAGCGTAGATCACGTCTACGGCCAGATTCGTGACTACGATTATGACGGCGGTGACTAGGACGTAGAGTTCTAGAAAGTTTATGTCAAGAACATTGGCGGCTGCGAGCGAAGCGTTACCCACCCCAGGCCAGGAAAAGACGATCTCCACGATTACAGCCCCTCCCAGAAGGTAAGCGACGAGGAGGCCGGATACCGTGACCGCCGGGAGTATGGCGTTTCTCAGCGCGTGTCTGTAGATGACAACGTTCTCCTTGAGCCCCTTGGACCTCGCCAGTGTGATGTAGTCCTGCCTCAGGACTTCCATCATGCTCGAGCGGACTATCCTTGATATCGCGCCTATCGATGTGATCGCGAGAGTGAGTGCCGGGAGGATAAGAGCCACCCCCGAGTCCCAGAAGTAAGGGAAGTTTAGGGAGAGGATCCCATCAAGAAGAGGGATGCCCGAATACCGTGCAATCTCTCCTGGGACGACGCCCGAGAAACAGATGACGCACCTGGTTGCGACGGTGCTGTTCGCCGACAGAAGACCAGACCCGTTGACTCTTATGTAGAGTACAAAGAGTATCTGCAGCACGGCTCCGAACCAGAACTGCGGGATTGAGTAGCCGCCGAGAGAGACCATCCTCGAGATGTGGTCAGGGAGCTTGTTGTTGTGCGTGGCTGAGACAATTCCGAGGGGGATTCCTATGATAATCGTCAGGAAGGCGCCCGCGATCGCCAGCTCAGCCGTGTAGGGGAACCTGCTGAAGAAGACGTGCCAAGTCGTGTCGGTCCCTGAGATACCCGGGAGGAGGGTCAACCCCCAGTTGCCTGCCAGGGCGTTTTCTAGCCATCCGACGTACTGCCCCCAGAGAGGCACCACACATCCGCCCTGCAGAGAAACGAAGGCAGAGTAGGAGGGGCAGGAAGTTGTCGCCACACCGAGGGCGCGAGCGACGGAAAGCTTTGCTGAATCGTCCATCCTCGGGGTGATGTAGGCCGCGAGGGCCGTGGTGGGCGGGAGGAGGCCCCTCGTGAGGTAGAAGATCAGAACGCTCAACGCGAGAAGAACGAATATCATCAGTAGGAGTCGCCTCGCGACGTACTCGTATAGTCTCAATCCTATCGGTTCGAGCCCGCTTGATTATTTGAGCGTTCCCGGCTTGTGGGACGCGCTCTCCTGGGCATATCTTCGCCCCGCTTCGCCTCGCCTCCGCCGAGGGTGAGGTGAACTAGTAGAGAGCCGCGAAGTATTGAGGTTCCCCGGTGGTGTAAATGGCTGGGTTGAAGTAGAAACCCCGGACGTTCGACGTCATCACCATGTAGATGTAAGGGTAGAAGGTCCAGATGTCCATGACCTCTCTGTTGGCCAGGGCACTCATCGCGTTGGTTGCAGCGACCACGCCGGGAATGTTGTTCTGAGCGCTGGCCTGTTGAGCCTGGCTCCAGTAGGTTCCCATCTGGCCCAGGTTCCATCCTCCAGGGCCGGTGTATATCCCGCCTGGCGAAAGGATCGGCCCGAGGAAATCGAGGGACCAGGGATAATCATCGAACCAGCCGAAGCACGACTCGGCCCAGGCGTACACCTCTCCAGAGAAGGCCTCGCTGGTCATCTGACCACAAGGCAATGGTGTCACGCTGACGGTGAGTCCCATGTTGTATGTGGTGCTGACGTTGTTAACGGTTCCCGCCAACTGATTGAGTATTGCCTGATTGACTGTGTCGCCGGTGGCGTACACGAGAGAGACGGTCTGCGGAGTAGGGTGAGAGCACTGACCGTTCGAGCCGAGCTGTTTGCAGCCGAATACATTGCTGAATACTCCCGGGGGGGCGGCAGACCCGTTCTCGAACCTGAACTGCGTTATCGGGTTTTGCATTGCGCTCAGGAGGAGCGACTGCACCTCGTGCGGGTTGT
Organism: Nitrososphaerota archaeon; assembly: GCA_005877365.1. Lineage (GTDB taxonomy): Archaea > Thermoproteota > Nitrososphaeria > Nitrososphaerales > Gagatemarchaeaceae > TA-13. Next base: position 1,229 of record VBPP01000223.1, on the reverse strand, counting down.
AGCTGTAGGCAGGCTTGAGTGATGCGTTGTAAGAACCCTGAGGAGGGATTCCCGGAGGCTCGAGCCCGTTCGCCACCTTGCCGAGGTTGTTGTTCACCTGCAGGTTGATCTGAGTCAGGTTAACAGAGTCGGCGAAGGCTTGCCTGAATCTTATGTCCGCGAATGGTTGGAAGGAGTAGTAGGTACCTGTGAACGGATTGGTCACGTTCGTGTTTAGGGGGATGAAATAGGTTGCGTACTGTGTGTACGGTCCGTAGATAGTCACACCAGGGGTGGTCGATGCTAGGTGCCCTTTCGCGAGCCATTCACTCCTGTTCGCAACATCGTAGATGTTCGTCGAGGCGACGTCTATCACCATCGCTTGGCCGGATGCGGCCGCGTCCTTGAGGTCTATCTCCCTGGTCGTCTGGTCGGGAACGAACTTGTAGACGACAGTCTGGATACGTGGGTGAATCTTGCCGTAGGGTCCTCCCCAGTAGTTGGTGTTCGCCTTGAGGGTGACAACGTTCGAGGCGACATCGACGCTCTGGATCGTGTACGGACCTGTTCCGGCGAGCGAGCCCTGAGTCGACGAGTCGAGATACGTGGCACCACAGCCCTTCGCGCTGCACGTCGCCTGGAAATCGTCGAAGTACTGGATCATCTTCTGCGTAACGTTGCCCGAGAGCGTCGGATACGGAAGATGATAGCCCGAGCTCGGCTGGCTCCAGAGCTGTATGTCGTGCTGCATGACGAAGCCGGGAGCAACTATGTTTGCCCAGAGATTAGCGATCAAGTAGGGCAGCGCGCTGTTGGGGTTCATGATATGAAGCACCAGAGTGAGGGGACCCGTTATCTGGACGAAATGCTCATTGAGCACCTTCTGGGTGTACTGACTGCCGTAGGTCTGGGTGCAGGAGCATAGTGTCGTGCTCAGGCTCGTGTCCAGGAGCTGCTGCATGATCCAGGAGGCCTGAGTTCCATGCCCCACTGGGGCGCTACCATCCATCACGAGGAGCCGGTTGTAACTGAAGTAGACGGCCGAGGAATTGAGCGTCTCCCCGTCAGCGAACTTGATCCCGCTCCTCAGGGTGGCGGTGAGGGTCTTTCCGTCGGTCGATACCTGATAGCTCTGCGCAAGCCAAGGGATGGGGTCCCGCCCGTTGGAACCGTTGAACCAGAGGAGAGGTTCGTAGACGTTCTGTTCGACGGAGGCCCCATATATGTCGTACGAGACCTGCGGGTCGAGG
>VBPP01000018.1 GCA_005877365.1 Nitrososphaerota archaeon | reverse complement strand
CGAGCCTCGCGGTCTCGTCTGGGCCACCGGGGGAGAAGGGTACCGCCTCGTGGATACCGCGGCTCGCACCCGAGGGGGAGAGTGCTCTTCCGACTTCGCCGCCGGCCGAGACCTCTACTTGGATTCCCGGGTCGCCCCTCCCGTTGAACGCGACCCGCGCCGAGAGCGCTTCTATGCGCAACGCAGAGCCAGTCAGTAGTTTGTGCCCTTCTTGCCG
>VBPP01000017.1 GCA_005877365.1 Nitrososphaerota archaeon | reverse complement strand
ACTTCTTCGGCTCTGTCTGCCTCGGGTCGCCAGAGAGGAGATATTTATTGTATGCATTCATCCTCTCCCTCGCCTCGTTTCCTCTTGACTGGTCCACGTACGCCCTCGCGATTGCCATCGCTGCCGCGTCTGCTTGGCCCATGAAGCCGCCGCCCGAAACCTTCACGTCGATGTCGAACCTCGCCCTCAATTCCCCTGAGACTTGAGCAGGGGCGAGCATATACAGCCTCGCCACCTCGGGCTCCCAAAGCTCAAGGATGCGTCCATTGACCCTGACCTTCCCCGTGCCCGGATAGATCGAGGCGGTCGCCCTGGCAGCCTCCTTCCCCTCCTCCTTCTTCTCCTCCTCGCCCCTCTGACTTCTCGCATACCCCGTTCCCGTCATCATGGTAGTATCTCCTCACCCGCTCCATCCAAGGTTCTTCGAAAGCTCCTTCACCGTGATGTAGACTGGGATGGGCCTCGTCGCCTGCGCATCTTCAAACCTGCCGAAATTCATCGCCTTCATCTCCTCCGGGACTCCAATGTAGATCCTGAGTCGCTTCATCGCGGCAGCTCCCTTTGGCTTCCGTCTTGGAACCATCCCCCTCACCATCCTCCTAAGAATCGTGTCCGGTCTCCTGGGGTGGATCGGGCCGTAAATCGGGTTCACCCTGCTCGAAATCTCTAGCCTCTCCATCCACTGACGGATGACGCTGTTCCTCGCCCCGGAGATGAGCGCCCTCTCAGCATTCACCACGGTTACGCGCTTCCCGCCGAGGATCAGTTTCGCGACCTTCGAGCAGAGCCTCCCAGCGATCTGGTCTGTAGCGTCAATATTGACAAACCCGCCGAGATGGCTTGCATCGACCATCGCGACCTGTGGGGGACCCTTTGGTGGGACTTTCTTCTTCTCTACCCGCTTCTGCTCCGGGACCGCCTCTTCAGCCTCCTTCCCCTCCTCCTTCTTCTCCTCCTCGCCCCTCTGACTTCTCGCATACCCCGTTCCCGTCATCATGGTAGTATCCCTCTCCCTACACGATGACGGGCTTTACGCTCTTCATCTTGCCTTTCTTCTGGAGGAACGGCTCGACGCGGTCGTACGAAGTCCCAAAGTTCACTCGACAAGCAGAACACCGCTACCCTTCGGATACTTCTTCACGAAATCCTCGACTTCGAGCGCCTGACCTCCAGCATCCTCGATCTTCTTCCTCGCTGCGCCTGAGAAGGAGTACGCTCCTACGACAAGCTTTCTCGTCAGGAGTCCCGAACCCAAGACCTTGCCCGGGACAAGGACAGCCGTGGCCTTCGAAACGATCCCTGAAAGATGGCCGAGGTTCACCTCGACTCTCCTGGAGGAGGTCGTTAGGAGCCTCTCAGAAGCCTCCTTCCAAATCGCCGCCTTCTCCTTTCTCCCTTTCCGCTCGAGCATCACTGCCGCCGATTTGCGGAGGGGGTTTCTCGTGGTCATCACTTCTCGCCCACACTAACCTGTATCTCCTTGAGCTTCTCCTCAAGGATCTGGACCGCCTTCACGACGATCTCCCTGGCGGGGAGGCTCCCCGCTGATTCGACCTTTAGCACGAAGCTGTCGCCTGTCTTCCCGTCGGTGAGGGAGGCGACGCTGCAGGGCTGCCATTTTGCGTGCTCCTTCCCCCTGCCGAGCCTGGCGTAAGCCTCGAGCTTGACGGCCTGACCGGGCGCTAGTTTGATGAGGGGGATGGTCTCGCTTATCGGGCGGATATCTCTGTCCTCTGACACGAGGTCCCCGGAATAGACCGTCTTTATCTTGTCTTGGGCGGACGCATCCAAGACGAGGAGGACCCTGCACTTGTGGCAGCCCAACGGAGAGCCGCAGTCGCACTTCTCAGGGAGGATGTACCTCTCGAGGTCCGTCTTGATGGGGACCATCCCGAGCCTGTGGGCGAGAATCTCATCGTAGAGGACCGACGAGTTCTCGAGAATCACGACGTCATCGATCGCCATCGAGGGGACCTCGGAGATGCAGAATCTCCTGACGGCGTTCGCGTACGACCTGTCGATTCCGTCGAGCTGGAGGGTGACCTCGTTGCCCGACTCCTCGATGAGCTTGACCTTAGGCATCCGCAACACCAGCTGGTTGACTTTTCACCATACGAAGGGGCACGTTTCGCCGCGAGTGGGAATCTGGTTTAAAAGGATTGTTCGGCCATCTTGCCTTTCGCGCTCCCCCTCGTAACAGTTTATAATACAAAGGGGACGGGCTGTTTCCGAGATGTCGGAGAGCGTAGAGTTCAAGCACCTGGTGAGGATTCACGGCAAGGACCTCGACGGGGGAAAGAAAATTGTGGTTGCGCTCTCGGATATCAAGGGTGTCGGCGACAACTTTGCCGCCAGCACCGTCTCCAAGCTCGGCCTAGACCCGCGAGCGAGGGTCGGCTTCCTCTCCGAGGCTCAGATACAGCAGGTCGAGAAGGCGCTCCAGGACCCCGCCTCGCTGGGGCTACCTCAGTGGTTCTACAATAGGAAAAGAGACCCTGAAACTGGTGAGAGCAAGCAGCTCCTTGGGTCCGACTTGGACCTGGCCCTGAAGGGCGACATCGATAGGGAGAGTAACCAGAGGTCGTGGAAAGGGATCCGCCACGCCCTCGGCTTGAAGGTGAGAGGGCAGAGGACGAGGACGACTGGGAGGAAGGGAAGGACCGTCGGGGTGAGGAAGGCGGCGCTAGTGGCTGCCGCGAAACAGGCGGCGGGCGAGGCTAAGAAGGAGGAGAAGAAGTAGTCGTGGGAGACCCTAAGAAGCCGCGCAAGAGGTATTCTCGACCGAAGAGTCCGTGGAGGTCTGACCAGCTCGCTCAGGAACTCTACCTCCTCGGAATCTACGGTCTGAGAAACAAGAGGGAGTTATGGAGGGCCCAGTCTCAGCTGAGTTCGACGAGGAAGCAGGCGAGAACCCTCCTCGCAGCGACCCAGGAGGTGAGGCAGAGGGGCGAGAAGATATTCATGGACAGCCTTGTCAGGAAGGGCCTGGTAAAGTCAGGGTCACCCCTCGACGACGTGCTGAGCCTCACAGTCGAGGACGTTCTGGCGAGGCGCCTCCAGTCGATGATCTTCAAGAGGGGGATGGCTGTCTCTCCTCTGCAGGCGCGGCAGGCAATCGTACACGGCCATGTAATCATCGGAGAGAGGCGCGTCACGATACCCAGTTATCCAGTCGCGCGCGAGGAGGAGGAGAAGATCAAGCTACTCGGCGGCCCGCGTTCCCCGCCCACTAAGGAGGCTGTCGCCCCGGAGGCGAGGTAGTATGGCGGAGGAGGAGGCGCTTAAGGATCGCTGGGCCGTCGTCCACATCTACAGCAGCTACAACAACACCATCGTGCACATCACGGACATCACGGGGGCGGAGACGATCTCCTTCTCCTCGGGCGGCAGGCACGTGAAGGCGGACAGGTTCGAGTCTTCACCTTACGCGGCGATGCGTTCAGCGAGCGCCGCCTCGGAGGTCGCCAAGACGAAGGGGATTACGGCGGTCCACATCAAGGTGAGCGCGGTCGGTGGTACGGGGCCGAGGACGCCCGGGCCAGGTGCGCAGGCAGCGATAAGAGCGATCGCGAGAGCGGGGTTCAGGATTGGGAGGATAGAGGACGTGACCCCGATCCCCCACGACACGACACGTAAGAAGGGCGGAAGAAGGGGAAGAAGAGCCTAATCAAATCCTACGCAAGGTTTCAACGCTATCGACCTTCCCATCACCGTCGAGGTCGGTTCCTCTCAAGACGCCGCCCCATCTTCCACTCTTGTATCCCTTCAGAGTATCATCGGCGAAGGTGGTGAGGGCTAGAATGCCCGCCTTCGTCCCCGCGCCCGTGACACCCGCACAGATCACGCAGGTCCTCGATTCGTCCCACGGGTTGGGTACCTTCACGACCATGCAATCGAAGTCTGATTCGTAGACCCTCCCCCTATCGTCGCTGATGGAGGACCAGGACCCATCGTCCGCGAACTTGATGGGGAGGTGTTTGTTTATCTCGGCTGATATGACGTTCGTTCGCGGACCTCCCACGATTATCATGTTGGAGCGTTCAAGCTTCTCGGCTCTGATGTCGACGTCAAGCTTTACAGGGAAGGCGGTTGGAAGCCTGACAAACTGGCCTAGGGCGAACCCTAGCTGGACGGCGTAGTGGCCATCCCTACCCAGAGTCATCCTGGGACCGTGAGGAGATGGTGAGCCCACGACGATCCAACCGTTGAAGGTCCCACCATCGACAAACTCGTTGAAGAAGTTCCCGAATGCCCTCGATCGGGTGGCGGCGGAGATGGACGGAAGCACCTCACCCTCAACATCAAACTCGACGGCGTATCCGTCTGAGGAGAGTGTGTAGACGTTCGCCCTCCCTCCCCGGACATCGTGGCTCTCCAATTTCGTGATGAGACCCGACCTCTCGAGCCGCCCGACATGATAATAGACCGTCTGGTGGTGGGTCTTGAGCTCACGAGCGATCTGGGCCGGATACCTGGGACCCTTTGCGAGGACCGCGAGTATCTTCCGCCCCACCTCGGTGAAGGCCGGCGCGTAAGGCTCGGGAGAGTCGGAGACAAGGACCCTCCGTGCGGTCGCCCCTTGGGACTTGGGGTCGAAGAGCAGTTTCTCTTCAGCCATGACTCGTTGGGGCGACGTGAGGGGGACATAAAGAGCTTTGCATGGTATGAGGCTCTCGAAAGGCCCTGAAGCGAACTCGCGGGCACACCATGCACATCCAGCTCCGCATTGAAAGAACCATGCCTTTCTAGACCTTAATAAGCCCGGGGGTGGAGCCTGCAACCATGTGCGGAATAATCGGTTGCGTGAACGACGAGGCTGTCGCGCCGATCCTGCTGCGGGGGCTGAAGAGGGTCGAATACAGGGGGTATGACTCGGCCGGCGTCGCCACTGTCTCGGAGAGCGTGATCAGGGTGACGAAGGCAGCCGGGAGGATAGACGATATCGAAAGAAAATACGGCCTCTCCACCCTGACCGGGACGACAGGCATCGCCCACACCCGTTGGGCGACCCACGGAGGCGTCACGGACCGGAACGCACACCCTCACACTTCGTGCAGGGAGAGGGTCGCGATAGTACACAACGGGATAATCGAGAACTACCTGGAGTTGAAAAAGCAATTACGCGCGAAGGGGCACATCTTCAAGAGCGAGACCGACAGCGAAGTGATAGCGCACCTGATAGAGGCCGAATACCACCAAGTTAAGGACCCTGTGAAGGCGACGATTCTGGCAGCGAAGAAGCTGAAGGGGCAGTACGCTTTCGCGGCTCTCTTCCAGGACGCTCCGGAGCTGATTACCGGGGCCAGAAAGGATGCGCCTCTGCTCATCGGAGTAGGCGACACGAAGAACTTCATCGCGAGCGACGTCCTCGCCTTCATCGAGTACACGGACAGGACGATCTTTCTGGACAACCAAGAGGTCGTGAAGGTCACCAACCGGAGCGTCGAGATCTTCGATATGAACGGGAGGTCAGTGAAGAGAAAGCCCACGCAGGTCGCGTGGGAGCTTGCCGACCTCTCGAAGATGGACTACGCGCACTACACGCTCAAGGAAATCCACGAGCAACCCAAGACGGTCGTAAGCGCGATGATGCAGAACGAAGAGAAGCTGGCGGAGTTTGTGGAGAAGATTCGTGGGGCGAGGAGTGTTTTCGTCACCGCCGCCGGGACGAGCTATCACGCGGGACTGCTCCTGAAGTATCGCCTCGAGCGAGACGCGGCGATCAGGTGCGAGGTCACACTGGCCGGTGAATTCAGGGAGCACTCAGAGTTCGTCGACGGCGGCTCGGTCGTAATCGCACTCTCTCAGAGCGGGGAGACGGCCGACCTCCTCGAAGCGATAAGGGAGGCAAAGAAGAAGGGAGCCAAGGTCCTTTCCCTCGTAAACGCCGCGGGGTCGACGCTTGCCAGAGAGAGCGACCTCACCCTGCTCCTGAACTGCGGACCGGAGGTGGGCGTGGCCGCGACGAAGAGCTTCACAGCACAGGTCGTCGTCGCAAACCTGATCGTCGACAATCTCGTCGGCAGCCGGAATGGAAGGGGTGAAGAGGTTGCTCGGATGGTCGAGGAGGCCCTCTCCAGTGAACCGACAGTCAAAGAGATCGCGAGGATGTACAGGGAGAGGTCCGACTTCTACTTCATCGGGAGGGGGTACCACTACCCAATGGCCCTTGAAGGGGCCCTCAAGATGAAGGAGCTCTCCTACATACACGCCGAGGGGATGGCCGCGAGCGAGCTGAAGCACGGAACGCTGGCCTTGATAGAGGACGGGACCCCTGTGGTCGTCATCAACCCGAGGGGGGAGACGCACGCCGACACCCTCTCGAACGCGGAGGAGTTGAAGGCGAGGGGAGCGAGGGTTATCGGGATCTCTGATGAACCGAGCGAGGTCTACACGCACTTCATCAAGATACCCAGGGCGAAGGAGAGTCTCACACCAGTCCTGGAGGCGATACCGCTCCAGCTGATGGCGTACTGGACGGCCGTGGAGAAGAGAAACGACCCGGACTACCCCAGGAATCTCGCGAAGTCCGTAACCGTCAAGTGAGGTTAGACGAACTCCTACTTCGATGAGATTGCAACGGAGTGGGAGAAGCTTAGAGAGAGCTTCTTCTCGGACCGAGTAAGAGAGAAGGCCATCCTCGCCGCCTCGCTCAGGACGGGGGGCGTCGCAGCCGACATCGGCGCGGGAACGGGTTTCATCACCGAAGGGCTCGTGCGGAGAGGGGTGAAGGTCATCGCCGCCGACAAATCGGAGAAGATGCTCGACGGGCTGAGGAGAAGGATATACCCGTGTCTGGTGTCGAACGCCGAGTAGGAAGCGCCGAAAGGATCCCGATCGAAGACGAGGCGGTCGACTATGTCTTCGCGAACATGCTTCTCCATCACGTCGAAGAACCTTCGAGGGCAATTCGCGAGATGGCGAGGGTTCTGAGGCCGGGCGGTGTCGTCGTCGTCACCGACCTCGACAGTCACGAGTTCGAGTTTCTCAGGACCGAGCGCCACGACCACTGGAAGGGTTTCGAGAGAGTCAATGTCGAGCTGGTTAAGGGGGGGCGGGGCTCACGAATGTCGCCGTTGAATCTCTCGGAGAGGATTGCTGCACGAAATCTTCGAAAGGCGATGCGGAGGCCACGGTGAGCATCTTCATCGCGTCTGGAAGGAAGCCCGATAACGGATTCACAAAATAATTAAGCAAACATTCAAGATGCGAAAGCGTGGTACGGAAGAGAGAAGTTCTCTCCAAACCAGTGAAGACGATCGAGGTAGGGAGGAAGAGCGTCTCCCGACTCCTCGATGAAATGGCGGAGACGGGGTTTCAGGGGAAGAAGCTCGGCGAGGTTGCCAAAATCTGGACCGAGATGACTCGCCAGAAGGGCTTGACAATCTTCATGGGTCTCACCGGTTCGCTCAGCACTACGGGGCAGTGGAAGATAATTCGATGGCTCATCGAGAAGAGGTACATCGACGTCCTCGTGAGCACAGGGGCGAATATCTCCGAG
>VBPP01000016.1 GCA_005877365.1 Nitrososphaerota archaeon | reverse complement strand
CTCCTACTGATCAACGTCTTACTCAGACATGGTCTCCCGCCGGTGAACATCGACCTGCGGAACCGCGGGCAGTACCATCATGCGCTGGAGGAGTATCAGGTGAGGGGAAACATCAGACCAACAATCGAACTGTTGCTCAAGGAGTTCGGAAAGCTCAGGGGCATCGTGGAATGATTCTCCAGTCCCTCCCTTCCTCACCCCTCACCGAAGTCAGGCGAGTAGGTTACATGCGATGAGCTCGTCTTGTGTGCTCCGAGAGGTCGGGTTGTGAGTCGAACATCATCCCGCAGGTTTTGCACTTGAACTGTTGAACCTGTGTTGAGGTGGACTGCCCCGGCATCATGTGCGTCTTCTTGTGCTCCATCAGCTCGCTCTCGGTGCTGAACTTGGCTCCGCACGCATCACACTTGTACTTCTTTCCGAATCCGAATACCAATCCGGTCACGAGCTGGGTTGCCAACTATTTGGATGTTCCTTTTAAGCCGTAAATCGACGCTTGAATCATCTTCTCGCTCCGGAATCCTATCGCGCATTTTCTCAAGTAGTGGTTAGGATGGCGACCTTTGAATCCGGATAAGGTCGGCGTCGCTACTATTCTGGTAGTCTCTCCGCTCATCGACTCCTGGTAGCTTCTACCATCTGTCTCCTTCGTGTTCCGAGCTCACGCCTGACTCCCGCGTGCGTGCAGACACGCTCCTGAGCTGTTCAAACGCCTCCCGTCGATAAGGAGAAGCCGTCCGTGTACAAACTCACCGCGGCAAGGGCGCCATCCAGTCTCGGAGAGGGTCAAGTTATGGTACTGAGCTGTTCGAACCCCTAGTTCTAAATATCAGCACTTCAATTTCAACTTGGTCGATTGAAAACGCACGGTTTCGCCAATACTCGGAGGCCTCTCTTTGTAGCGGTGGTCGTCACGTTAGTCGCCGGCGCAGCCTACTACGGATTCGTCGTAGGCGGACCAACTACAACAATCACACGTAGTACTACTTCAAACACTGCAACGACCACACGCACCACGACCACAAACGCTTGGCCTTCTGGTCCAAATCACCCTAACGTAAAGCTCATGTGCCCGGCAGGAACATATCTGGCTGACCATCGTTGTTCGTCTGCTTGCCCGTCAGGCTACCAGCCTGTTGCTTTCGACTTGGCCTACAGGCCGATCTGCATGTCGGGAGATAATCAGCCCGTCTCCGTCTACGACCTAGCGGGACTGCAGGTGTCCGCCGACAATGGAAGGACCGTGTATCTGATTGTCCCAACGATTCCCCTGACCAAGGTCGACATCAGTCGACAGAACTTCAACACGAACATCTGGCTTTCCGTCTCTCAACCTGTGCTCGAAGGCCTTGCCACCATGGCCACTATACCCAAGGTCACGACTGAGGTTGCGACGGTCGGAGATATGGTGAGCACGTTCAAGATTCTTCGAATGAATCAGACCAAAGTCGAGGGCAACTATACCAATCCGTATCCGCTTTGCTGCCATTGGCAAACCAAGATCATCCAGATCGGCGATGATGTCGGCGTCCGATGTGAAGGTATCTCGGAAGTGCTCGAAAGTATCGACTTCCAGGATCAGGTAGCCGTGTTTACCCGTACCGTCTCTCAGCCCGGAGCCTGCCCAGTCTGCCTATCCGGAGACACCTTGATTGACACATCGAACGGCCAGGTCAACGTGAGGAATCTGACCGTCGGGATGCCTGTCTGGACGGTCGATGCTTCGGGGAAGAGGGTGTTGGCCACCATTCTGGAAGTCAGAAAGACGCCCGTTCCATCCAACGATGAAATCGAGCGTGTCATTCTAAGGGACGGAAGGCAGCTCTTTGTTTCTCCTGGCCATCCGACCGCAGACGGCAGGCTATTCGGTCAGCTGCAGGTAGGTGACCGGTTGGACAATTCAACTGTCGTGTTCTTGGAGTTCGTACCGTATAACCAACCTTTCACGTACGACTTGCTCCCAAGCGGTCCCACAGGATTCTATTGGGCAAACGGAATCCTTGTCGGCAGCACACTCACCCAAGAGGGTTGAGCAGGTGCGAGTGATCACCGGTCCGGCCGGGGACGGAAGCTTGGATTGTTTTCTCCCTGCCGAACCTATCGCGTCATTCTCTTAAGTAACGGCCACCGCGGACGAGCCTTCTTGAATCTGGAGAATAAAGTGGGCGTCGTGACCGGTGCCTCGAGCGGCATAGGCCGGGCGATAGCCCTCGATATGGCTTCGAAGAAGATGAAGCTGCTTCTGGCGGCGAGGCGCTCGAGTCCTCTCGAGGAGGTAAGCGGCGAAGTGGTGCGGAGAGGTGGTGAGGCCACGGTACTTGTGGCCGACGTTTCGACGAAAGAAGGTGCCGAGAGCGTCGTGAGGCAGGCGAGCGAGAGGTTCGGCTCCCTCGACGTTCTAGTAAACAACGCTGGGGTCGGCTTCTTCGGGCCGCTGGAGGAGGCGACCGACGCCGCGATTGAAAAGGTAACCGCGACTAACCTCATGGCGCCGATCTACTCCACGCGGGCCGCGATCCCGCTGATGAAGGGAAGAGGCGGGGCAATCGTGAACATCTCGAGCCTCTCCGCGTTCGCACCCCAGCCGTGGCTCTCGCTCTACTCGACGACAAAGGCTGCGCTCAGAGCGTTCAGCACGAGTATGCAGATTGAGCTGCGACCACTGGGGATAAGGGTCATCGGCGTCTACCCGGGATACATCCGCACCGACTTCGAGAAGGCTGAGGTCACCACCGATGCTGGCCGGAAGGCAGGCAGGAGGGAGGAGATGGGAAAGCCGGGACGTGTCTTTGACGCGACGAACGTCTCAAAAACCGTCGTGAAGGCGCTCGAGATGGACGCCGAGGGAGACGTCTTCATTGGGGCATCCGGACACGCCTTGGCTCTCGTCGCTACTCACCTCTCCCCTCTCGTCAAGCGGTACTGGAGGAACCGCTACAGGCGGGTCCTTGGGCGAGCTGGGTGATATGGACCTCTACGCCCTGGAGTACGGGCAGGACGACCCGACGAAATGCACCGCGAGAAAGATGGTCAGGATGGAGATGGCGAGGAGCGTGAACCGCAAGTTCCACGCCTCGGACAGCACGGTCGTCCTGAATCCCTACGCGCACAGGACAATCTCCCCAGACGACAGGGGGGTGAAGGGGATTCTCGTCCTTGACTGCTCTTGGAAGCAGGCGAAGGAGGTCTTCTTCAGGAAGCTCGGGGGGAAGCATCGCCGCCTCCCCGGGCTGCTCGCGGCCAACCCCACGAACTATTCGAGGCTGGGGATTTTGAGCTCCCTCGAGGCACTCGCTGCAGAGGCGGAGGTCCTGAAGTTGGAGCGCGAGTTCTTTCCCCAGCTCTACGAGTGGGAAAACCCTTGAGCTAACTTTTTTGTTCGGGGCAGGAGTATCGACTTTCCAAGTGCTACCTCCCAGACGCCTCGAGAGCTAGCTCGAGGTCCGTTTTCTCGCGCCTAGGATACAGCATTTACGGGCAAATTTCCAGCTAACTTCTAATAATCGCGAACACCAGCTGCGAAGAGGATGTAGGCAATGGTTGATCTCGTCCAGGCAGCAAGCATCATAATTCCGCTCATTGTTGTGGCTTGGATCGGGGGAAGATCCCTCCACATCGTTCGACCTACGCAACGAGGCCTCGTGGAAAGAAACGGCAGATACCACCACTTTGTGAACACTGGACTAACCTTCCTCCTTCCGATAATCGACCGATTGATCAAGGTGAACGTCACCGAACAGATAACCGAACCGGAACCCCAGGTCATCATCACGAAGGATAGACTCAACCTGAGCATCAACATGGTGGTGTCATACAGGGTCCGACCCGACGAAACATCAGTAAAGAATAGCGAGTACAGCGTGAACAACTACAGACAACAGATAGACGTCTTGGGGCATGTAACCCTGAGGGATATCTTAGGCTCCATGATTTACGAAGAAGCAAACCAGGGGAGAGACGTCATCAATCAACAGCTACTAACTAGGCTCAAGACCCAAACGGATGTTTGGGGCATCGACATCGTCAGGGCGGAAATCAAGGACATTAGACCACCGCAAAACATTCAAGATTCGATGAACAAAATTATCGAGGCAGAAAACACCAAGAAGTCTGCGGTAAATCAGGCGGATGCGTTGGCAGCCCAAGCTGATGGCCAAAAGAGAGCGGCGATAGCACAAGCCGAGGGAGAACGGCAGGCGCAAATCCTCAAGGCCGAGGGACAGAGACAGGCGACAATCTCGATAGCTGAAGGAGACGCGGGAGCTACAAAACTGAGAAACGAGGCTTTGACTACCTACTTCAAGGACAACGCGGTCGTGTTCAAGAAACTGGAAGCGATTCAGTCCGTGATGAACAATGCAAAGATTATTGTGCCGGAAGGAAACCTCACGACATTGATACTCAACGAAGCCGAAAGACTGGACAAACAATTGATTCCCGTTCGAGCGCCTGAAGGTAAAGAATCGCAAAAACGTCAATAGAAGCTCCTCGCGCTTTACAAGTGGGGCCCGACCATCGACGCCTTGAACGAGGGAGTCGTTCCTGCACTTGGCGCGCAAGGACTGGAGTCGCCGCGGGAAATTTGTCCGCCTCTCGTCTCGCGCGTGACCTTACGGCCTTTCCTTTCTCACAATCCCCTTTAGATCGAAGTCCTTATCGTGTGAATAGATTTCCCTGATCTTGTGACGAGTCATGAGCGCCAAGCTCACCGCATCTGTGAAGCTTAGTTGTTCGTATTTCCCGAAATCCAAGAGGGATTGCCTGAAGAGTGGTTCGTCAACATAGATGACTCTCAACAAAGGCGAAGAGAGAAGATTGTTCGCAATATGCTGGATTGAGGGAATCCTCGCACCCCTCCTCTTCAAGATAGTGAGCGTTTCATCAAGAACGAGGTCTGTTGTCAGAGCCATGGGAAGGCGACCTGAGATCAACTGTTCCAGGACGGCCTCCCCGTCGCCGTGAAGCCTATCCGACGCGTCTATCGCAGAGACCCACATCGTGGTGTCTATGAAGATCGAAATTCTCCTGTCTCCAGCCTCTTGAGATCCTCGAGCGCATCGGAGGGTTTGGGCGACTTTATCGCTCCAATCACTCGCTTGAGCGGGTCCGCTTCTTGCTTGGATTTGGTTAGCGCATGCTCGTACTTGTTTACGTACAGCCTTATGGCCTCCTCACCCTCGGAGGAAAGTTCAATCTTACCATGCTTTGCTATGACAATCTGCTTGAATTTCTTGACAAGGTCGTCGTCCAAAACGAATTTCAGTTGCGCCATCGGTGAGTACCACAGTACTCTGGTACTATAAGTCTTTCGGCAGTGGGCAGTGTTACCGCTCCGACCAGGTCACCTCCCGCGCGATTCTCCCCTTTTCCGGACGCCTCCTGAGATGGTTGTACCATACAGTATCGGTCCACGAATGGGAAAACCCTTAAGCCGACTCGCCGATTCGCCTCCCTTGACGCGAGTCGGTGGACGGGCCACGGGGGTCTCCTGGGGAAGTTCCTCCCTCATCGCAGGATGCATGGTGCCGAGAGGCACCGCCGGAGACGGCGGGCAACGGAACAGAAACGACACCCCGGTCGCCATACGCGGTGATGGGGCGACCCTGAGTTCGGCGGCTTGGGGATGAAACGGCCGACCCATGCAGAGCAAGGCCAAACATGGTCGGGGAAGCGCCTGCGCCAGACCAAGGTAGGCCGCTAAGCTGAATCCCGTCTAGAACAGGAGGAGGACTACGGCCGAGGACGCGTCTGACTCCCGGCGCGGGTTTCGCGCTGGGGGACTCAATCTAGTAGAAATCTTACTGTCGATGGCCAGGTAATTCGGGGTGCTAATTAGGCAATTTGCGATCTTCGACCAATCACGTATCAATGAGGAACCCGAGTACTCTTCGGACGGCTTCCGCCGAATATTCCGAACTCTCTGACAAGCACTGTAATTTTGGGCCACTGGGTTTGAGAGGGGGATGAATGAATGAAACTGTGGACCGGGTCGACTCAACGAAGACAAGGTATTGTCGTCAAGATAGTCACTTCACCTAAGAGTAAACTTGTGTTTCCGCATGTCGGAAGATTCTGACACAACGCGAACTAAGCCTTTGTTCACCAAGTAGCTTAGTGCGCCCTGTACAGTTCTCTTCGGCAGCCCGGACCTTAGAATTAGAGTTGTCTGGTCGATTGGGTGCTCGGCCTTTATCAGGTGGTACACGAACTTCGATGCCGGAGATCCTGCATCGTCCTCGACCGGTCGAGATAATCCGAGCGTCTCGGGTGTGAGACCGAGTCTCTGCATTTCAAGGGTGAGAATTTCATTGACCGGCACCCCAGCCAAATTCACCGCCGGCCCAAATTCCAAAATCAGGCCTGTCCGTTGCGAGGTTTGAGTAGCCTTGAAGATGAGATTCGGCGGCCCGAATCGCCCAGCGATTTCGTTCAGCATATCCCAAGGCATCCCGTCACGAGCAGCGTATGGTCTACCGCTCGCGTCTTCCTCCCTCAACTCGACTATCACCTTGTCACTCTTCAGGTCGAAGGCTTCCTGGACCCTGGAAAACATCAAAGCTGGAGACTTCGCTCTTTCCGAATCTTTCCATGTCACTTCGAAAATGTAATCCATCGAGAGCTTTGAGATTTCGTCCAATATCTGACCCTTCCTTTCTAACGGTATTACTCCCGCCGATTCGCTGATCTCTATCATGTCGAATCCGAGCGCCCTGAGCCTCTCCAGCATTTGGAGTGTAATACCTCTCTGGACCGCGATTTCGATCAGCGTTCCTCCGCTCACCACACTTATCCCCAAGTCATGGTAACGACTGACTCTCTCGAGCAGCTTTGATTTTTCGATCAGAAGGGGTGCGCTCAGACCAAACTTGACGTAGTCGATGTACTCCGCAGTCTGTTCCAAGACCTCGTCCTCGATGGGGCTGAATGAGTCGGAGGCGATCGTTAGTCCGGTGTCTCGTGGCTTGCTGCTACGTGTTGCCGTAATCAGCTCGTCTAGTAATCTCCCGCTCATGGCGTTCAGAAATGAAGATGCAGAAATTGCGCCTATCCTTAAGCGTTATGCGCCAATATGAGCTTTCATATAGCCTGGTGCAACCGGCGACATCGTGAAGAACAGCGCGCCACCTGGAACTTCCCAATCCGGGTTTCCCTTGGGCCAACCTCCCCACAGGACAATGCCGCCTGCTGAAAGGCTGCCATTCGCGGGAGAAACATAATCGTATGGCTGAGAACACAGACAGAAGAGGTTTTCTTCGGTATGCAGCTTCAGCGGCAGTTGGAGCCGTCCTGTCCGGAGGAGTACTCTACGCCCTTGAGGGAGGAACTCGAGACAACGTCGTTTCACTCTCCCAGCAGCTGAATGCTCTGCAGTCTAGGAACTCCGTACTGACTCAGCAACTGACATCCCTGCAGAGCGAAGTCAGCTCGCTCGCTCAGCAAACCTCCGGTGTGCTAGGGTACGCCTTCGGAGGCGGTTCATTCGCCGCTATCGGGCTGTCGACGCGGAAGCCGGTTGCCGTCTCGCAAATAGCTGAACTCAACGGAAAGGGTCGTTGGTTCGCGAATAGCAGGCTGGATAGCTCCAACAGAGTCTGGGCAGGAGAGCACAGGACAGGTACGGTCTACGTCATCGACCCGGTCAAAGCTTCCCTCGTGGGAACTGTCCAACTCCCCGGGAGATGGTCAATAATGATCCTAGATATCGATCCCGCTGGAAAGTACGTGTATGTCCTGAACCTGATCGTGGCTCCCAGCGCCACTGACGCAGCCCTCGCAGCGACGACGGTAAAACCCGAAGACATCGCTCCCTCGGTTGTCTACAAGATAGATACCTCGACGCAGCAAGTGGTCGGAAGTCTGCAGGTTGGGCGCTTCGCCTGCGACATTGCGATAGGTCCTGACGGAAAGTTCCTCTACATTCCGAACCAGCTGGACAAACTGGTAACGGTGGTCGACCTCAGCACTTTCCAGGTCGTGGACAGCATCTCGGGGGAGGTTTCCCCGAACGGTCAGATGGGAGGCAGCATGATAACACTTTCACCCGCGGGAAAGTGGCTCTTTCTGGAGCAGGCGCCGTCGCACAACTGGTCGGGGGTGGACATCGAGGGTACCAACGCAGAGATCATAGTCGACCCGTCAACACGGAAGATCGTGAAGTCAATACCGTTGGATGAATCTCCCGGCATCGACGAGTTCTCACCCGACGGCAAGTACGCGACAGTAACGCTGCGAACGAAGGTTGCGATCATCGACACCAATACGCTCGAGATCGTTGCACAGGTTCCCGTCGACGGGCCGGGTACACTCTCCTACAGTCCAGACAGCAGGTTCGCATACGTCCCGAGTGGAAAAGACAGCAAGATCGTGATCATAGACCTCTCGAGCTTCAGGGCGGTGGACTCAATCGACCTGCCCTTCGCCCCAAGCGTGATAGTCCCCTACGACCCCACGGGTCGCCTCGGTTACAAGCTCATCCCTGTCTCGCAGACGGGTTAGAGAGGCTCATTGTCGCAGAGAACGAGCCAGCGCTCTGCCATCACAATCGTTGTCTGGCTGCTGGTCGGTTCGGCGATAGGAACCCTAACCGGAGGGACAATAATCCACGACCTCTCCTCTGCCGCTGCCCGACCGAACACACAGATACCCTACCCCTACGTGACAGATCCTGCCTCGGGCTCGGTGATCCTCGCCGACCCGAAGACTGGCTCTCCTCTTCTCTTCTTGAAGGTAAATCAGCAACTCGCCCATATCGTCGCACCCAGGGAGGGGCGATTCATCTACGCCACGGTCTTCAACTCAAGTAGTCTGCTGGTCCTCGACAAACCCTCTTTTCAAGTCGTCGCAACGGTACCCGTGGGAGACGGAGCGCACCATCTCGAGCTCTCGCCCGATGGCTCGCAAATATTTGTCGTTGGCCAGAAGGACAACAGCGTATCCGTGGTGGACGTCAGGACAAGCAGTCTTGTCCGGACGATTAGGGTCGGTGCGGACCCCCACGCAGCTGCCTTCGCTCCGGATGGCTCCCTCGCCTTTGTGACGAACAAAGCTCAGGACACGGTCTCTGTGATAGACGTGCGGGAAGGTCAGGTCATTCAGACTATACCGGTGGGAAGCTCACCCTCGATGCCAGCCGTCTCGTTCGACGGAAGGTATCTTCTCGTTACGGACTCCGCTTCGAACGAGCTGAGCGTCGTGGGTGTCAGAACCCTTTCGCGAGTAACGACGATTCACCTAGGGAAGAACCCACATTCTATTGCGATCAGCCCCGTGAAGCCTCTAGCCTACATCGCCAACGAGGGCGATGGAACAGTTTCGGCGGTGGACCTTGATTCAATGAACGTAGTTGCGAATATCACGGTAGGAAAGAATCCCAACGAGCTGGCGATTTCACCCGATGGTACTCGTCTTTATTCAGTTAACAGCGGAGATGGGACTCTCTCCGTAATCGACGCGCTCGCCTACCAGCTCATCAGCGTCAGCAGGCTCGGCTCTCAGCCGCACGGGATCGCCATCGTATTTCCGTCACAGGACTTTCGACCACCGATAGCAGCTCCCCAACAATCTTCACGAAAAACTGTCGCAGCTGCCTCAAGTTTCACCTGTGGAGGCTAAATGATGTTTGAGCTGGTATTCTCCATACTCATAGGACTCGGGTTCGGTATCTTCCTGCAGAAGGGGAGGTTCTGCTTTACCAGTGCCTTTAGGGACTTCTTTGCCTACAAGGACACCCGCGTGTTGAAGGGCGTACTCGCTGGAATCCTGACGATGGCCGGAGGAGTTAGCCTCGCCTATTATCTGGGCGCACCGGCTGACCGCTTCTGGCTGCCGAGCTTCGGGCTGAGCAGCGTTATCGGTGGTTTCGTCTTTGGGGGTGGAATGGTGCTCGCCGGAGGGTGCGCTTCGGGCACATTGTATCGCGCGGCTCAGGGGTATCTCCATTTCTGGCTCGTCTTGGGATTCACCGTCGTAGGCTACGTCTCGTTCGCGGCTCTCTTCGAACCCGTCTTCTTGCCGTTCTATTTTGAACCCTTGCAAGTCTTCTCTGGAGCGAGCGCCTTCCTTCTCGTTCCTCGCACACTCGCCCCGCTCCTGGCGGGGGGC
>VBPP01000343.1 GCA_005877365.1 Nitrososphaerota archaeon | reverse complement strand
ACATGCTCGTCAGGGAGGAGGCCGACGGAACGCTGAGGCTGATTCCCGCGGTCAGCGCGAAGAGGGTAAGCAGGGCCACGATAAGGACTGACCAACTCGACGGAGAGGACCTCATACCCAAGTTGATCATCGGATGCTACGCGCTGGGGTACGACACAATCGAGGTGGTGGGAAAGGATGGTCTTGACGAATCTACGGTTGACCTGGTAGTCAAGACGATGAGGAGGTTGAGGGGCCTCGAGGTAGTCGAGTCTCAGCCGAACAAGGTTGTCGCTCAGAGCTTCATAGACCCCACCAAGTTCCCCGTCGACTCGCTGATCAAGCGGCTTCAGATTCTCGTCTCGAGAAGCCTCGGAAACGTGATCGAGGCGCTGGAGAAGGGGACGACGGGGAGGCTGAACGAGGTGAGGAGGGTCCAAGACGAGGTCGACGAATTGTACTGGCTGATTGTGAGGCAGCTGCTTGTTGCCCTGAACAGGAGAGAGATAGCGGGGGAGATTGGGATAGAGTCGCCGCTGCACGCTTCCGGGGACAGGGTGACCGCGAAGACTCTAGAACAGATCGGGAGCGTCATCATGGACCTCGCTGAGGAGATAGTGAGGCAGAAGGGGAAGGGTGCGAGGCTCGAGGAGAGGGTTCTCGTCAGCATCGAGAAGCTCGCGAGAAAGACGCAGGAATCCTTCAACACGACCGTGGAGAGCCTCCTGACGCCCGACATCAAGCTGATTGAGAGGTCGATGGGTCTTGTCAATGGTACACTTGAGATGGAGAGCGAGATAACTCACGAACTCCTGAAGTCGGGTGAGTACGCTCCTCAGGAAGTCGAGTAGGGTCGCCGCTGTTCAGCATCAGTAAGCCGCGCACGCAAATAAGTAGCGTAGGGGGGGGTGGAAAGTCGCGGAGGTGGCGGAGCCTGGTCAATCGAGGTAGCGGACTACACGCACGGGACTCAAGATCCAACGATGCTTCAGTGAGATGAGACATCCCGCTCCTTAGGGATTCGTGGGTTCAAATCCCACCCTCCGCACATCACGCTGAGTCCAGAGCGCTGGGCTCGCGCTAACCTGTACTATGCGCATCTTGTATTTCATGGCGAGCCGAAAGGGTGAAACCCAAGTGCAGAACTTCAGCCATATATTGACAAAAAGGGGGTAAGCGCCTCGCCGGGTGCTAACCTGTAGGAACGGCCACGGTGACGTCGCTTGTCGCCACCGGTGCCCTGGGATATTCATGTTTCATCTTTCTTGAAAGCCACGAGATAGCTACAAGTAGGACTGCGAAAGTCACAATCTGCATTTCGAGTCCGAACATCGGGAGCGAAGTGCCGAATATAGCTAGTCCGAGGGTCGCGGTGACCGGGAGCGCACAGCCAGGACAGGTGAACGTCCCCGCCGCAATCGCGATCGAGCCCAGGCTTGATACCCCGGCTAACCTGCGAGTCCTGAAGTTCGCCACGCTGATTGCTATCAGGATCCCAGTCATCGCGGCGATGACCACGTTCAGCGTGACCGTAGCCGCAAAGTAGCCGATACCCCAGTTCTTAATTACGAAATTAGGGGTGGTGAACTGGGTGAAATTGAAGAGGGAAGCCGAGTCGTCTCCCGCTGCCCGTATGGACAGGTAGTAGTAGGCGTAGCTAAGAACCACTGTCACGCCAGCTGCCAAGGCGAGGTATGGTGGCCTTCTTAGAGCGGACCACATCGTCATGTGTGTTCGTGGAGACGGCGAACGTTGGGGATAAAAGTCAAACGTTACCTCAAGGTAAGCATGTCAGGAAGGGAAATCGCGTGTAGGAAACGCGACTTCGGCTTTGTCCGCTCGGTCAGAGATGAAAGCTTCCTCAGGAGGGTTTTCCGCCGCTGCTGCTACCGAACCCTAGTTCCGCGCATATGCGATGGAAATCTTGGACGTTCGATTGCAGCCTAGGACTCAAGAAGTAGGCGACCCCATACCCCTCCCCTTCACTGACCACAAGTGAGTTCTTGAGCAGTATTCCAATGTGGTGAGTGATTGTTCTGTAATCCACTCCCAGCTTATTCGAAAGCTGATTCATATTGCACGGGCGCTCCGCCAGCTGGACGAGAATCTTCGCGCGAGTTTCGCCGCCTCGGGCGCCTCCCAGCACGTACCAAAGGACGCGGCTGAGTTCTTGGTCATCCGGCAACCAACCGGGGGCGTTCGCTCGCGATTTATTTGTTAGCTCGCACTGAAGAGATTCTGAAGAGATTCTGAAATAGGCTTAAGTCGGGAGGGGCGCCGCATGCATGTAATGCCCCCCCTTCTATCGCTGGCGATAGTTCTTTATTCGATCAACTCGGTGCTGCTCGCAGCACTGGCTTACGTCTATGGAAGGACCGCACTGTCCACGAGGGCCAAGTACCCACTCGGACTCTTTGTCTTCTCAACGCTGCTTCTCCTGCAGAGCGGAGGAACGGCGGCAGCTTACTTCTTTCTGTCGCCCTACTTCCTCGAGGAGGCCGTGCCCTATATGTTCATAATGGCCGCCTTTGAGCTCGCGGGGGTTGGGTTCCTGTTGAAGATAACATTGTGATGGACAATGTTTCATGAACAATATTTTCTTCCGGAAGGTTTCACCGTAGGAATCTGTGCGTCCGATTCAGCTAGCCAGCTCCCAGCCCTCCTCTCCTTCATCAGGGCGGAGAATTTCGGCCCAGACTTCGTCCTGGAGAAAGTGATAGTGGTGGCGAGCGGGTGCCCGGAATCTGTCACGTCGAAGCTCAAGGAGTTGGCATCATCCGACCAAAGGTTCCGAACTATCGTA
>VBPP01000342.1:834-2818 GCA_005877365.1 Nitrososphaerota archaeon | reverse complement strand
GTCGTTATCGTCTGCTCGACGCCCCCATTCGCCGGGACGTATGCCTCCACCCCCTCGTCGAGCCCTTTCGACGGGACCGAGTACCTGTCAAGCGCGAATCGGACCTTCCTTGCCGCGGCGCTGGCCATCCCACGGTGCACCTTCATCCGCCTGCCCTGGATGGTGACCACCGGCCCCGGGGATTCATCGCACCCCGCCAGCAGGGCCCCGAGCATCACGGATGAAGCGCCGGCGGCCAGCGCGAGCGACGCGTCACCCGGCGACCTGATTCCTCCGTCTCCCATGACCGGAATGTCGAGTTTCAACATTGATAGGGCTGTCGCGACCTCGGCTACCGCGTATAGGGTCGGAGCCCCGACGCGCGTGAGTTCAGACGTCACGCAGACCGAGCCCGAACCGATCCCAGCCCTGAAACCGTCGACGCGGGGGAGCTCTCTGACAATGTCGCGCACGGCTGCCTTAGTCCCGACATTCCCCACGATGAAGTCCCCGGAGAGGTCCGGGAGCACCTTGGCGGCTGCTTTGATGACGTTGGAGTTGTGGAAGTGGGCCACGTCGCACACCAGGAAGTCCGCGAGCGAGTCGACCGCCCTGCATCGTTTGGGGTCCAGCGGAGAGACGGAGGCGCCTACGAGAGGTTTCCCCGCCTCGTCGGCGCTCTTCGGCTCGATCCTCGCGTTCTTCACCTTTCGCAGATTCGAAACCTGGTCTTCGATCGTCATGTTACGATGAACGACCCCGACTCCCCCGACGCGGGCGAGCGCCACGGCCATCTTCCATTCCGTGACGGTGTCCATGGGCGAGGAAACCACAGGAATGCTCAGCTTGATCTTCTCGGTCAGCCGTGTAGCAAGGTCAATCTCTCGGGGCTCGAGTTCACTCCTCCCCGGCAGGAGGATGAAATCACGGAAGGTGTAGACGTTGGCGGCCCCCTTGAGCTTCGTGAGAGAGCTTTGTGGCAAGGCTGTCCTTGCCGACGGTTGTCGGCGGTAGTAGGATAATAAGCATCAGTTTCGTGCTTCTGTTAATTCAGGTCAAAGCGCGAGTGTGGAGACGTCATCACCCGGAGGGGTGTGGGATGAGGTTCGAGCCGACGAACCAAGATTGATCGGCTTTGCGGGAATACATCGCGGTGTTTAAATACCTTCCCACAATATATATGGGAAATAGCATGCAATCCACCATCGACGAACGCGGCCGCGTCCTCATTCCTAGTGAGTTCAGGGCGAAATTGGGACTGAGCGAGGGAACAGTCGTCGAGGTCGAGCACGATGAGAAGGCCGTGCTGATAACTCCTGTCAGAAAGAAACTGCGTTCGTGGGCAAGTCTATCAGGCTTCAGACCGAAGAGAACAGGTAAGCCCGAATGGCCGACTCCGGAAGAGATCAAGAGCATCTGGGAATAGACACCAATGTGCTCGTCGCGTACCTAGACAACGAGCATCCGCTTCACCCAGAGACTAGCTCGCTCTCTAGGAAGTCAGCGGCTTTTTGTCCCACGGTAATCCATGAAGCATACCACACACTCGTCTTCAAGATGAAATGGGATAAGCAGGAGGCATCAGAGGTTCTCACTGAGGTCATCGCAGATGAAAACAACGCCTTCGTCAACCAAACCGTAAGAACGACGAAAGTTGGGCTGAACATGTCTGTCGGTCATGGTTTGGGAGGGAGGGATTCGCTGATTTTGGCTACCTACCTCTCAGCCGGCTTGAAAAACTTCCTGACGTACGACAAGGCTCTCTTGAGCCTTAGGGTCGCCAGCTACGGCAAGAATTCGTTGAGAATCAGACATCCATAGAACAACACAGTGCGAATCAACCTGCCCCAGTGCGGGGCGTGATTCGCACCTTAGCTGATTGGCAAATCATGTATGCCGAAGAACTAGGTGCGAGTCCACTGGGATTCGAAATTCCGTACGACTAAATCCCATCGAGTCTTCCAATTTATCGACCGTCTGATGAAGAGTTAGGTGCGGGGGGTGG
>VBPP01000342.1:0-813 GCA_005877365.1 Nitrososphaerota archaeon | reverse complement strand
GGCGACCCCCGCGCAATGCGAACCCAATCCCGCCAATTCTAAAAACTCTTCCAACAGGGCAAGCATTTATCGGATGTCCCGAAACATCAAATTCGCGCCGGCGTAGCTCAGGGATCAGGGTCAAGTGACCTGTCGAGAAGCCTGGTAGAGCACACCCGTCTGGGGGCTCAGACGCCTCGTAAGCGTGGGGTCGTGGGTCCAACTCCCACCGCCGGCTCTTAGGCTCATTAGCAATTTTTACTTTAACCTAATGAACCGTCGTGCACATCCAGACTCAGTTAGGCTAAGCCCTCGCGCGGAGAACGAGAAGAGAATCTTTATGACACTGGAATCGATGGATCGACTTCGTCGGAGATCGAGTTCCTGAACCACTAGGTCAGCCATCGAGGCTGCGAAGATTGGGTGCAAGGTTGATGACGAACCAAATTCTGACTTCCGTAGGACAGCGTACACCGATGTACATCACGAAACGAAAATGACGGTGACTGCCCAAGCTGAAACTCTGAAAAAACCAGAATCTGGTCAGAGCGTACGCACCGACGTTAGGCATCATCCTCCTCTCTCTCACATTCGCAAATGTTGCACATGCTGACTAAGTAGAAGAGGTCCCACGTCATTCCCTGCTAGGAGCCGGCTTTCTATGCTCCCTTGGACCGACGGCTTGCCCGGACGTCTCTCGCGCGAGCAACGGAGATACCCTCTCCTTCGCTGGAACCGGAAGTTTCACGCCGGGTGATGACGACGCCCAGGACGTGGAACCTTCACGCGCACGAACGCCGCTGGGGCGGTACTAGCACACGGAACGTGGAAGGC
>VBPP01000341.1 GCA_005877365.1 Nitrososphaerota archaeon | reverse complement strand
GCCCAGATGACCCGCGCGGCGTCGTTGACGGCCTCAAGCCCAGATCCACACAGCCGATTCACGGTTGCCCCGGGGACGGAGTAGGGGAGACCGCTCAAGAGCGCGGCCATCCTTGCGACGTTTCTGTTGTCTTCCCCTGCCTGATTCGAGGCGCCCAGGTAGATGTCGTCTATCTTCGCAGGATCGACCTTGCTTCGCCCGAGCAGCTCTCTGATCATGAGCGCGGCGAGGTCGTCTGGGCGTACTCCCTTCAGGATGCCGCCGTACTTTCCAATCGGCGTCCTGACTGCCTCTAGCACGACCGCCTCGGGTCGACCCTTCAATCCACTCGACCCGCGAAGAGCGAAGACTCTTATCTTCTTCGTTGAGAAGAAAAAAAAGTTTGGCCGACCGCGAGCTCGATGAGAGGATATTCGGGATTCTCGAGGCGAAGGGATTGACCTTCAGCGAACTTCTGAAGAGGGAGCCGGAGGCGAGGCCGCTGAGCGTGAAACTCGCGCTTGACAGGCTGGAGAAGGACGGGAGGGTCATTAGACTCGTTCGCGATGGGAAGTACACTTGGGACGTCGTGAAGTGAGGAATAGCGAAACCAGGCTGCGACGCGCGAACCCAGATGTATCAGGAGGTCCGGGTGGCGGCCTGGGCCAAGAGCTGTCACTCTTCAAGCACTCCGACTTTCTCAAGTTCTGGTCAGCCGATTCGATCTCTTTCTTCGGCAGCCAGTTCTCAGCGTTCGCTATTCCCTGGGTCGCCGTGACCGCGCTCGGAGCGGACCCGTCACAGATGGGAATCCTCGGCGCCCTCTCCCTTCTCGCCTTTCCCCTCTTCGGACTGTTCGTGGGGGTGTGGGTCGACAGAAACCTGAGGAAGAGGACCATGATTGTGAGCAACATGGGTCGAGCGCTGCTGCTGGCGACGATTCCTGCCGCCGCGATACTCGGGGGTCTTAACATGAGTCTCCTGTACATAGTAAGTTTTCTCGTCGGGACATTTCAGGCGTTCTTCGACATCGCTTACCAGGCATACGTTCCT
>VBPP01000340.1 GCA_005877365.1 Nitrososphaerota archaeon | reverse complement strand
TCAGTTCATCATCGGCGTGACCGTCGTCCTCTACAACGTCAATCAGGTTAGCTATCGGCAGGCCCTGGTCCCTCTTGAACTTCAGGGCCGGATGAACGCCTCCATGCGTTTCATCGTGTGGGGCACGATTCCTGTCGGGGCGATCCTGGGAGGCGTGCTCGGTCAGTGGCTCGGCGTCAGACCCGCGATCGGACTCTCCGCAATCGGGTCGATGCTGGCCTTCCTGTGGGTCATCCTTTCACCCGTGAGGAAGATCAGAGAAATACCCGGCCGCTAGCAAGGAGAAGATAGCACTTTCTTCCGCGAAATAGGGCGTTGCCTGGGCGCGGCTCATTCTCCGGTGAACTTTGGCTGCCTCTTCTCGAAGAACGCCTTCACCCCCTCGACGTGGTCCTTGCTCTTGCCCGCGATCTCCTGGAGATACGTCTCGTACTCCAGCGCCGAATCGAGGTCCACGACTATCGCCCTGTTCAGCGCCCGCTTCGAGAGCGCGATTGCTTTCGTCGGGCCCGATGCGAGCCTCTCTGCGATCTTCTCCACCTCTCCTTCAAACTTCCCCTCAGGGAAGACCCAGTTCACGAGCCCGAGATGCAGAGCCACAGTCGCATCGATTGGCTCGCCGAGCATCACGACCTCCATCGCCTTGGCCAGACCAAGAATTCTCGTAAGCCAGAAGCTGGTCCCTGAGTCGGGCGCGAGTCCGACCTTGATGAAGGCCTCGTGAAAGGTCGCCTTCTCTGAGGCCGCCCTCAGGTCGCAGGCGAGCGCGAGCCCCAGCCCCGCCCCAGCCGTCACCCCGTTGATCGCGGCGAGGACGGGTTTGTCCATTCGTC
>VBPP01000015.1 GCA_005877365.1 Nitrososphaerota archaeon | reverse complement strand
ATCACGTCCCTTATCAGATGGGTTCTGATTATCGATTCGACGACTTCTTTCGTTGACACGGCTTCAATCTTGTCAGCCACTTCTATCTGCTTCGCAATCTTCTCTGCCAAGGTTCTCAGGGTGGAGTATGATCCTCTGGAACGCTTTATTGTAATGGAGGAGGTGGCGTGGGTAAAACCGAGCCCGAAGAACTGCCTCTCGCCCGCGAGCCTTCTTCCTATCGTTTCCACCATCGGTTCCAGTGACGCGGCGGTTGGATAGGTTTGGGTTGCTTCATAGAATTCTCTGGGATATCTCGAAGCGATATCGAAGTTATGCGCTTGGTTGTCTACCTCGGCTGGAATTACGACCGGTTGTATAAGGAGAGGGGTGTCCATCAACCCACCAATCTGGTCGGGTATGTATTCCGTTGAGAAGTTGAGTAGTGTGTCGAGGAGGAGCAAAAGCGAGTCGCCGTCTCCATCGCAGTCACGCCTCTTTGCGGCGTGCCAGCATGGACTGGCAAAACAGACCTGAGTAGCCGCGAAACCAATCACGCGACCGGCCACTCCGACTGACGTGTGGGGGGCCAATCCGATGACAATCCTTCCGATCAGGTCGGAAGCCTTCTTTGCCTCGTAGAACGGTTTGATATTGTAGAGTGTGACGAGTTCTTCATCGATGAAATTCGCCATGCGGACGAGGTCGTCTGCGATATCGATGGGAAGAATCACGTCCTGAGGCTTGATTTCTAGGATTTGGTCTGTTCTCGTCAACCGCTCGCCTCTGTAGTCTTCGGCATAGCCTAACATCGATAGCGTAGGCAGGTCGGTCTTGATGTCTCTGGGTCTAAAGTGAGTTAGCGGGGCATTTGTGACGTCGATTCTCATCGTCCCGTCCTTGTATACATAGACGCTGTTGTTGCTTCGGATGATACCCTTCTCCAGCGCCTCCGGCGTCTTCGACTGGCTGGTCAAACCGCGAACGCCTTTGACGGGTTTCGACGGGTCGTGCGGAACCCTTCTGATCGCGAATTCCACTTTGCTCCTGAGGTTGAGCCTTGTCTTTGAGTGAGTCACGGTCTTGATCTTGCAGCTCGGACAGACCGAATCGTTCGTGTCTTTGTTGCAGCGCGGACATGTGAGAAACCTCTGTGTCGCCTCGCCGCACTGGTCGCATCTGATTGAGGTGCGGCGAGCACCGCATGAGGGACAAACGAGGTTGACGATGTCGACCTCGACCGTCCCTTCCTTACCAATCACCGAAAGGAGATTTCGAGAAGGTCCACCCCCCGGACCAACAGGGAAGAGTGTGTGTACCGGAGGCTTGAGGTGTCTTAGCATGGCCTTCTCCGGCCTTCCGACGCGTACGCCGACGGTGGCTGTCGTCTGCCTTCCGATTCTGATTCCTGAGAGGCCCCTGATCATATCTGCAGCGTCTCTGTAATCCTCCGAGGGTGGCACGGCTGAATCCAGGGCGAGGAGATGGGCGAGGATTATTGCGTCGTCGCCTTCAACCCGCGCAACGCTGCCCTCCACTTTGTGTGGAAGTAATGTCCGCTCTAGTAGCAGCTTCACGGGATGCGATGTGATGTCTATCTCAACATGGTCGTTCGCGTAATGGGAAGCCCGTCGGACCTCAAGTAGCTCGGCTGCGGAGAGGCGGTCGAGACGATAGGAGAACCGGGGGTGGAGGGGCACGTTCAACTCTTTGGAGAGTGTCAGTGCTTCCCTGGCCGAGATCCCCAGGAAGGGGTCCGCTGTTATTCTTTCCAGAATTTCGTTGTAGATTCGATTCTCGCCGGGATTCTGCCTATTTGGCGAGAGGGACGCGTTTTCGACATCCTGCACCCACCACCCGACGACGTACGGTGATGGGGAGAGGTTCTTGTTGCTCTCCAGGAAGTCCCCAAAGCTGATTAGCACGTCTCCCAGGTCAATTACTTTAGCAAGCTCGTCGCGAACTTCCTCCGCTTGCTCAGCGCTATCTATCCTTCTGACGGAACCATCTCTTAACAGAATCGTAGGTCCTTCTATGCTGTCCACGAAGGCTATTGTCGCGGCCTTCCCGGGCTGGTCTACCTTGACTTGCGTCCCCACCACAACCGGAAAGTCCAGGAGCGTGGGCACGGCGGGATGAATTCCGACCGTTGAGAGGCCGGTGTTAAAGGAGCGCCCGTACCTCAACCTGAAACCTCCCATTCTTCCGGGAGACGAGAGGACCGCTCTGCCGGAGATTACTTCCTCAAAGTGAGCACCCGCGTGCTCAGTCTCGCTGGAAGATTGTTGTGTCCCACCCCCTAGCTGTTCTAGCCACTCCCAACCCGAGACGTTCAAGCTAGCCAGTTTCTTCTCCAGTTTATGGGCCCTCCCGACCACCCCATCGTTCAGCACCCTCAGAGCCCCGCCTCTGACGCGGTCAGTTCCGACCCTGCTTAGGTTTCTATGGACGACTACCTCGACGGGGTCTGTTTCGACTCCGTCAATCTCTACTGGAAGGTTCGATATTGCCGACCTTACATCTTCGTCGGTCACCCTGTACTGAAAGTTCCCGACTTCTCTTTCGTAGACACGGAGTTCTTCGGTGTACCTGCCTATCTCTTCTTCTCTCGCCCTGTAACTCGACAGGCCGAGTTTCTTTGCCGTCAGGTCGGCTATCACGAGTGAGAAGGCCGCCTCGGTTCCCCCGGCAGACCGCATTGGGCCTGCATACGACACGGACGCGTAGCTGCTGTTGTCATCGTTTTGCTTCACTGAAACCGTGTAGATTCCTTGAATGGGTGCCACCGTGACTCCGTCAGTTATGACTGCGAGACCGGCTCTGACGCCGTACTCGAGTGCCTTGGCGGTATCCATTCTTCCGAACTTCCCCAGCGCTATCTCCTGAGAGATGTTGATGGCGGCTTTCTCCTTGCTCGTTGTCTTGAGAAGGACTCTCAGGCGCTCCGCGAGCCCCTCGAATTGGTCCAAGCCGAGCATCTCGTTCACCCTGTCCGCGAGGTCAAAGACCGTCCTAGGCTCCACGTTGTAGTTGGGGTCGTAGCCTTTTGACCTGCCGATTTCTGCGATGCTGTAGGCTTGTTCGTACTGGGAGAGGATGTCCTCGTAGTACGGGTTCAGATGGTCAGGAAAGGGCGCGAGTTGTTTAGACCGTTCCCAAGCAGACTTGGCGTCGAATGGCATTGAAGCTCCCTCTGCGCTCCTCCGCTTACCTGTGTCTTATGGCTTTGACGATGTTCGCTCGCTAGGATTGGTTCGACCTTCCTTCTTCAGAAGGGTCGTCTTCAATATCACGCAATATATGTGGTGAGACGAAGAAACAAGCGTGCAGTGATTGCTCGCCACTGCACCAGCCTCGGATGAACGGAGAAGCAAGGATTGGGCTGCAAGAATGTGAACCAATCTTCATTCACCTTGGGTCGAACGAGCACCGTCGAAGTCGGCTGCCAGTCGCACCCGTCATATCTTTACCGATTTTCAGACCGGCCAACCTGCTGCACCTCATCAACCTGGGCTTCGACAAGGTTTTCGAAAAAGAGGAATTGGCCGGGCAACCGTTTCTGCATTTTCAAGAAAAATATCGTGAAGTAACTCAATCAGATATCACTCAGTGGACCTAATGCAAGACCGGGATGATGGGACCCGTCTAACCGAACTGCGATACAGAGGCAGAAATAGGGCCGTTCTTCTGGTCGCTTAGCGTGATCATGTCGCCGATATCTTCGTAGACGTGCAGAAGCTGCACCCCCTTCTGAGTCAGCTTGTAAATCGCAGAGCCTTCTTCGTACCGGATTAGGTCCTTCTCGATCATGAAGCTAAGGTATTCCTTCACCTGAGCGTAGGATAGGTAGGCACTATACATAATTCTCGTCTTTGTAGCACCGTTGATAACCGCCTGGAGAATCATCGCGATTATGTCGGTCCTGCTCCGGTATTTCACGTCAATTTCTTATTATTTTTCATTACTTATAAGTGTCATGGAACAATCTTCCCAGGCCTAGGAAGAGAGGAAGGAAAAATGGAATTTCATGACCGTTTTTCCATATCGAAAGCGGGGTATGACCATAACATTCCTTCTGACGTGATATATCGTCAGGAGTTTCTTGGGAAATCAGGTGGTGATTCACGAGAAGAGGTGTGCGTCTGCTCTTCTTGCTGCTCTTCGTGCAGCCATCCCTCTTCTTTCCCCTACCCGGGAATGCTCCACCCCCGCCCAATCCGCCTCAGACATCAGCGATCCAAGCGAACCCAGTGCAGCCGCTCCCGCCCGGAACCGTCACCTACCGAAACGTCTGGAACCAGACGCGGTCGCAGCATTGCACCTCTCCACAGCTCCCCAGGGAGCCTCTCTCGCCGAGGGCTAGCAACTGGACCATCGTCGTTAACATCCCTACGCTCCTCTTCATGGGAGAGCCCTCCTCGTCTTACGTCAAGCACACCTACACCCTCTACCTCAACGGCACATTCTCTGCTAAGGACGACCATGGGAACAGCTTCGCCGTCAGACCGCTGCTCGGCCTCCCCTCCGGCATGATGTCGACGAGCCTCCGCGCGAACAGCACCTACGCAGAGCAGAATTATCTCGTAGCTCCGGGAGGGCAGACGATCGCCAACGTCACTGTCGCTTATGCGATCCGCCATCAATTCTGTGAACCCGCCGGCCTCAGGATGGAGATCAAGGGTAACGCGAATTGGGGAGGGGGGGCGGCAGCAGCAGCGACCACGACGACGCACGGCGCACTTTCCCTCCGATTCGACAGAGTGCCAATCTCCGCGAGGGGCGACAGGGCCTGGTTTGGAAACAGTTCGGGCGTCTGGCTTGGCTTCGACTGGTCGGACAGCGACGGGCCCCTCTTCCATCCTACCTTCAATCTCGCCAGGGCCCAACTGACTTACCAGGTGAATGGCTCGTTCACTATCGACCCGGTAACCGTCGCCACGACGTCCCAGCCGTATCCTACCGAGGAGAGCGGGCAGCACTCAGTCGTCTACAACAACGGCTACTACTGGGTATTCTTCTTCTGCAAGGGTCAATTCTACGTCGACGTCTGTTACGCTTCCAGCCCCGATTCCGCCACCTGGTCCGCCCCGACGAGGATAACGAGCCTAGATTTCTTAGGGGGCGATGGGCTCGACGTGGCTGTTAAACCCGGAACCAACGCGGGCGCGCTCGTGTTCTGGATGTACATTCAAGTGGAGTTCATCGGGCTGACGTTCGGTTCTGATGGCGTCCTGCGAGTGGGAACGCCCTACTCTCTCTTCCACGGCGATTGCCCCTCGACAGGCTGCCAGGGCTGGAGCCCATTGAGACCCACCGTGGTATGGTCCTCAGGGGGCAGATGGGTAGTCACAGCGACCTGGAACGGCTGCACCGACTACGGGGGGAGGTGGAGGTGCATCGGCATGTTCCTCTACGAGGCCTACGACAGCAACCCGGACGGGTCAGGAGTGTGGACCGTGTATAGGCTGAATCCGACGGACGCATCGAACACCCTGTACGCCGAGGTCTTGCAGAATGAAGGTGTCGTGGTCAGCGTGGCGGGGACGCTCTACTACGAAGATGGCCTCGGCGCCCCCCTGACGTTGACCGATTGGGGCAATACTGTCCTGAACGGAAATCGATTCGCGTCGGCCCTGTTGAGCAACGGCACGGTCGCCGTCGCCGCCATCTCTTACCCCTCATACATCCTGTACTACGTGAAATCCTCGAATTGGGCGTCGAGGTTGACCATCGCCTCCTCGTCGCCGTCGTCACCCTCCGTGACTGTATCCATGACCACAGACGGGGCGCGTGCGTTCGTCGCCTATCTACCTTCCCCGACGTCTGTGAGCTTCGCCACGCTCTCGTCGTCAGGTCCTACAACAATCACTGGGGTGGCTTCGGGGGAGCTGAACAGCATCGCATACCTCTCGATGGCGCAGTCGACTTCCCCCTTCCTTCTCTTCTCCTGGATGTCCGGGTCGTCAAGCCCCTACAGCGTAAGGCTCGCCTCGGTTCCGGCCACCGTACCGACAGCGGCGACCTCCCAGAACTCGTGGTCCAGGCCCGGTCTCTCTCCGTACGAGGGCTACTTTCAGAACTTCATGGAGTACGTCTCACCCGGTAACGGCCTCCTCTCGGTAGGGCAGGGGACCCTCGCCCTCCCCGGAAGGGGAGGGCTGTATCTCGAGATCTCGCTGGTCTACTCGCAGCCCTACGCCTTCCGTTCCTCCTCCTCCCCGTACCAGTACGACAACTTCACCCTCTCGAACCTGGGGGACGGCTGGTCCCTCAGCCTCCCCTGGCTCGGCACCAACTACCTCCACCTCGCTGACGGGCAGGCCTATCCCTACGAGTGGTCCGGGAGCACATTCACCTACCATCGCACGGTCGACTTTCAACTGGTGCAGAACAGCGGCGGCGGTAGCAGCGGCACCTACACCCTCTACGACAAGTCGGGCACGACCTATCAGTTCAACTCCAACAAGCAGCTCACCTCGATAACCGACCAGACAGGCAACAACACAATTACGTTCAGCTACGGAGCGGAGGGTTACATCTCGCAGATTACAGACGCGGTCGGCAGGGTTGTCTCGTTCTCCTACAACTCGAACAAGCAGTTGGCTTCGATCTCCTCAGGTGGGAGGGCCTGGACCCTTGCCTACTCGGGCAACAACCTCGTCTCTGTCACAGACCCGATCGGGAGGGCCACGACTTACGAGTACCACACGGGCAACCTCTGGCTCGTCAGCGGCGTTCTCTACTCGACGGGTGGAAAGACGACTTACTCCTACGGGAGCGCGCCCGTGGGAACCGAGGCCAAGACGTACTACGTCACCTCCAGGAACGTTTACTCCTCGCCCACTCAACTGAGCCAGAGCGACAGCATCTCCTACAACATCCTGAACGGGAACGCCGTCTGGTCTAACTCCACGATGTCCGACGGCGCCTCTATCCAGGCGTACCAAGATTACAACTTTCAGAACTCCAAGAACCTGATGAGGGTTTATGATAAGACGTCGTCGGGGAGCGTCACCAAGATCGCTGAATCAGACTACGACACTGCAGGCCGCGTCAACGAGACGAAGCTCCTGTCGCCTTCGAATGCGCTGCTGTCGTATTCCGTCAGGTCCTACGACGATTGGGGCAACGTCAAGTACAGCAAAGACAGCGTCGGGCACGAAACCTGGCTCTCGTACGCCAACACCGACTCCTCCGACACATTCGGGACGTCGGGGTGCACCCCCTCATTCTTCTCCCAGACGATATCGGCAAACATCCACGACGCGATTGTCGGTACGTGCTCCTACCAGAGCGGCGTGGGGACTGCACAGGAGCAGGCCTACTACAAGTACGACCCCAGGGGGAACCTGCTCGAGCAGAAGGTCCTTCACGACGGGGGATGGCTCTACACCGACTACACGCACGATAAGTAC
>VBPP01000014.1 GCA_005877365.1 Nitrososphaerota archaeon | reverse complement strand
CGTTGGAACAATCCGCGCAAGTCTTTGCGACTGAGGTATACACCGGTCCGATGTACGGAATTTGATTTCTCGACGCGAACTGCTGCGCCACGGAATCCTGAACTCCGCCGAGTTCACCCATGATCACTTGCGCATGGTACTGAGAGACAAGGGTCTGCAAATTTGATTGGGCTATGCTCGGGTCAGTCTTGTCATCCAGAACCACCAGCTTGACAATCCCTCTAGTCCCGTCGCTCAGCGGAATCCCCCCAAGGTCGTTGATCGACTGAACTGCGTATGACAGTGTCCAGTTCTGCTCCTGCCCAAAAGCCTGCAACTGACCTGTCATTGAAAGCGTCGCCCCGAAAACAACTTCGACGGTCTTCGGGGGAGTGGTCGCTTGATTCCCCTGCGAGGTCGGGGCCAGCAAGAAGTACGACGCTGCCGCTGCGGCGATGATCACAACGATGATAACGGCGGCTACAATCGCAGAAATTGCCCTTTCACCACGACGACGTGTCGGGCTCATCCGTTTCGGCCAATTTCCGAATCCACTATATATAAGCCTGAACTCACTCAGTCGGTCGACGGCTCAGACCGGGTCCGGACCCTCCGTTTGATTAGTCTCCAAACCCGTTCAGGCGTTAGAGGAATTTCGTTCGCATCAACTCCCAGCGCATCGGAGACGGCGTTTGCCATGGCAGGAGGAGCAATTATTGTTCCGCTCTCTCCGACACCCTTTGCACCCAACGGATTAATTGGGGTCGGAGATTCCATTGATTCCACCATCAGTTTGTGAGGCATGAACTGTGCGGTCGGGGTTAGATAGTCCAGAAAGGAGTCGGTCAGCAGCTGGCCGTTCTCATCATAGTTGATTTCTTCAAGAAAGCAGGCTCCGATGGCCTGAGCAATGCCACCGTGGATCTGCCCCTCAACGATCATCGGGTTGATCTGCCTACCGCAGTCGTGAACACAATAATGTCCGAGAATCGTTGTACTCCCCGTTTCGGGATCCACCTCAACCTCACAGACGTGTGCCGCATACGAAGTCGCAAGGCCGACTGGGTTGAAGTTGATAGTGCTCTCAAGGCCCGGCTCAACCCCCTGCGGAAGGTTATGGGCGGTGTAGGAAGCCGACGCCACTTCGGCTATCGAAACCCGCTTTTCAGGGTGTGAACGAGACCGAACGAAACCGTCGGAAAGATACAGGTCTTCGGGATTACCGACTCCGATCTGGCGGGCACCAACCGCGAGAATCTTCTGTGCGAGCTGGCGCGCCGCTATTAGGGCAGCGCTCCCGGCAACGGCCGCGGTCCGGCTCCCAAAGGTTCCCTGACCGTAAGGCGAGACCTGGGTGTCGCCATGAGTGACATAGACGTCCTCCATCCTTAACCCAAGCTCGTCTGCACAGATTTGTGAGAGCGTTGTCTCGAAGCCTTGTCCGTGGGGGAAGGCTCCAGTCGTCGCGTGCAGTCTCCCCTGGGGGTCGATCCTCAGCTTAGCACTCTCATACCCGCCGAACTGCACCCCCAGAAGCGCAAAGACGAATCCCGGTGCAAAGCCAGTGGTTTCGGTGTACATCGAAACACCGACTCCCCTAAGCTTCCCAAGCCTTCTCGCTTCGTCTCGTTCGGCGATCATCTTTTCGTAGCCTGAAAGCATCATCAACTTCTGGAGACAGGAGGGATAGTCCCCGGAATCATAGATTCCACCCCCCGCAAGCTTATACGGCATCTCCGTCGGTTGCACCAGGTTCCGGAGCCTTATCTCTGCCTGATCCATGTTCAGCTTCGCAGCGGCCGCTGACATCAACCTCTCAACCACGAACGCGGCTTCAGGTTGACCGAAACCGCGATACGCCGTCAATCCCACCTTATTCGTGTACACCGCTTCAGTCGTTACCGAGAATTCTGGCAGATGGTATGGACCGTTCAAGGAGATGGACGTTATCATGGGAGTACCAAGGGAGAGTGTATGGAGGTACGCCCCGAGGTCACAATTTATCTTGACCTCGAGAGCCGTTATCCTGCCGTCCCGAGCAAAAGAGGCTTTGGCATCTATCAGCTGCGCCCGAGACTGGGCCGTCGCCAGGAAACTCTCCCTTCTCGACTCCACCCATTTCACGGGCAGGCTGCACTTCAGCGCCAAGAGCGGCACGGCTATCTCCTCCGCATAGACTTCTCCCTTGACTCCGAACCCCCCACCGACGTCCGGGGCAATTACTCGGATGCGATTCTCGGGCAGCCTTAGACTACGGGCTAGGCAAGTCCTCAGTATGTGTGGCCATTGCGTCGAAGAGTATATCGTGAACATGCCGTGGAGACCATTCGGGTCCGCTATCACACCTCTTGTCTCCATCGGGCTCGCGGCGACTCTTGCAATCTTGAAGTTACCCGATACCGTCGCGTATGAATCCTTCATCGCTGCTGATGTATCACCATTGGAGATGCTGACCTGAAAACACCTGTTCGACCCAAGGTCCTCATGGATTACGGGACCCTTATCCGCTGTGAGCGGGTCGAGCACAGGCTCGATGGGCTCGTACTCAACCTCCACCTGCTCTATGATGTCCTCAAGTTGCTCCCTCTCCCTCACAGCTACGGCGAGAACCGGGTCCCCGACGTGCTTCACTTTCTCTTGAGCCAGTGCATAGTGCTCGTGCGTCAAGGCATTTGGGACTTTCCAGAGAAGTGGTATGGGGTCTGAATGACTGCGCACCTCCTCTGCGGTCAGCATGGCCACGACACCTGGGTTCTCTACGATCTTGCTCACGTCGATGTGGATTATCTTGGCGTGGGCGTAGGGACTTCTAACAAAGCCTGCATATACCGTCCCACGTAGATTTACCGAATCGAGATATCTGTCGCCTCCTGTCAGAAACCTTCTATCTTCTACTCTCCTAATCGAGCGTCCAACGAGCTTCGCAGCCTCGGCGGTCATTTGTGCCGACTGGGCAGACCCTGGGCCACCGGATGCGCCTCGGGCAGCTTCCATATGTATTGGGCACTTGGGTTTCCCAGATTAACATAAACCTTTGTTGATCTTCCTCGTTTGCAGTCGACTAGAGCCATGAATTACCGACGATTTCCCGGACCTCGAAACGAAACAAGACGAACGCCGGCAAGAGCGGACAAGCCTCGAAAGCGAACACATTCGTGGTCACTGAGGAGACGGGCTAGTGCTGACCATCGATGGGCGAACCAACCGTTCGAAGAGAATTGTCGTACACGCCTGAAGCAAAATGTGCTAGCTGTAGTTACGAACTCGCGAAGTAGGGCAACACTTTCTTCCCTAGAAGCTCGATACCCTCAATATCCTCGGGCCCCCTGCCGAACCCAAAATTTATTCTGGTTAACCCAGTATTCATCAGGTTGGATACCTTCTCAATTATGTCATCGGGGGTACCCCACGGCTTGAAGGAGTCAACCGATTTTTCTGAAACGAGCGAGGTCGCAAGCTTTGTGTCACCCTTCGCGAGAGCCTCCCTAACACCATCGACTTCGGCTTGGTCTATTCCGACGAACTCTGTCATCGGACTCAGGTAGGGTAGGTAGAGTGCGACTGCTTCTCTAGCGAGTTTGAACGCCGTGTCTCTGTCCTTCGATACAACTGTCCCCGACACGAGACCAAGCTCGAGGGATTCTACGTCCCGAGATGCTCTCCTCGCCCCAATCGCGAGATTCTCCCGAAGTGAAACACTGTACCTCGGGTCGATTATGCTGCTTACCATCACTCCAGTCACCTCTTTCATGCTTCCGGCAAGCTGGCACATCTTGGGACCCCACGTACCAATCCAGATGGGGATTCTCCTTCCACCCGAGTTGGGCTTGGGATCCCAATCGCTGGGAGGGGTCCACCGGAATTGCGCTTCTGCCGTTAGACTGAACCACTTGCCATTGAAATCAACCTTCCGACCGTGAATGAGATTGTCGATTATCAAAATTGCTTCGCGAACGGCCCTGATAGGGTTCTCTATCGTGATGCCCACAATGTCGTGGAAAGCCCCCCTACCAATCATCAAGAACGCCTTTCCCCTTGTTTCTTGGTCCAGGTAACTGATGTATGCCGCGATGATCGCAGGGTGATAGTGAAACGGATTTGTTACTCCTGGGCCTATAGTCAAGTTCATCCTCGAATCTCGGACGTGAGGGGCAATCTGATCAAGCACACTCCAGGCGGGTTTGAAGAGCAGGTCATCATAGACCTGGAACATATCGAAACCGTATCTATTTGCCAGCTTCAGGCATTTCAGATAATGAGCATCGGTCTGGCTCGCTTGAAAGGCAAGACCAAATTTCATTCTTGAAGAGCTTCCCAGCGAGCATCGAGGCCCTTAACGGCAACTATGAACCGGTTCAAAGAAAAGGGTGTCCACCTAACTCTCGAGAACACTGAAGGGGACAAGGGTCTGAGTTCCGAACCCGATAGTATAGAACTGGGCACTTTCTGAGGTCCTCATCTAATCATCCAGTTCGTTTACTTGATCGAGCAGTTCTTGCGCCTGGGAGATCAGCGAATGCGCCGGATGCACGCCGATTGGTTGCCCGTTGAACTCTGCGCCCTCGAGTAGCCCGATTATCTTGGTGGCCAGCGCGTCTCTCTGAGCGGCGAGCGATAGAAGCTGATTCTCAAGGTTGGTGTATGTGCTGTCGCCAGCGGTGTTGCTTTCGATTGCGTGCGTGGAGATCCTCAGACTGTTCAGGCCAAGCTCACCGAGAGGTGCGTTAATCTTCTTGTAAACTTGAGCTAGCTCTAAGAAGATGTCACCGTGCTTTCGAACAGACGACGGGATGGCCCATCCTTTGAGGACCTCGACGAGCGCACGCCCAGCGTGAATGTAGTCATCCTTCAGGCCTAGCAGCACCAGAATCGTGGGGCGGATGTCTGCGTGGTCCGACCAGATGCCCTCGTCGTTACTGCCCTCGTCGTTACTGCCCTCGTTACTGTCCTCGTTACTCCCATGCTGTATCCCCGGCCCCACTAGGGCGAGCCAAGTCGTGGTGATATCGGGCGCAACAGTCCCGTGGTTCCAAGCGAAACTCGGGTTAACCGTCACGCAGGGGGAGTTACAGTTGGGGGCGCCTGCGAAGAGGAAGTAGTTCGGATTAGCGAACATCGTAAACGTCGGGGTGCGGGCCGGGTCGGCTGTAATCATGTGCAGGAGATTCATCTCGACCGGGTCGGCCAGAAACTGGGTAGGCGTGTCGGTGACCCCGGTTATCGGGTTCACCACGGTCAGCTTTCCCGTCGCCCGCTCAAAGGCCCGTGTCACCGGTGCCGTGCGGCTGGGATTCCCCGTTATGTAGAATGTGGGGGCGGAGTCCGAATGCACCCTGAACGGTGTTGTGATACCCTGCTGAGTGGCCAGCAGCCCGGCGAGGTTCGTGTTGATTTCGCCGATGGCGCTGTACGTGCAAGGCGTAATGACGCCGTCGCACTCCGGCGGGCTCGGCGAGCCGCCGACGAAGTGATCGCCCTCGTCAGAAGTGAAGACGAAGAGCGTGTTGCCCGTGTTGATGCCGTCGGTCGCTAGGCGAGCGAAAAACTTCCCGAGTGCGTCGTTGTTGGCGGCGAGCGCTGCGACATAGCCCGCCTGACCAGGGCCGTACGCAGGTCCGGTCGGATGTTTGTCATGCGAATCGGATATGTAAGCGTAGGTCACCGGGACGCCGTGCTCCTGCATGGCCGCTACGTACGAGAGCGAAACTGCGGCAGTCATGCCGTCAAAACCGGGGAAGCCGATGCGGCCCATCGGGTCCTCGACCACGTTCCCGTTCAGGTCAGTTAATGACCCGCCCGGGTTGACCTGGGGTGCGACGTACTTGTGCCCGAATAGGGCCATGTAGCCAGAGTAGCCGCCCGGTTCGTTCGGGAGGGCATCGGGTTCGCCGCCGTTTGCGGAAGAGCAGAGCGCGTTCCCGGTCCCACAGTGGATCGCAATACCGACAAAATCTGCGAACGCCTGACCGGGGTTGGAGGAGACCTCCGCTGCTTGCGGGGAGCCGGGGCCGAACACGGTCGGTATGTCGGTCGCGATGTTCTCGAGCACTGTGTTCGCTGTGGCAACCGCGCCGAAGTTGCACCCAGCCCGTGTGTACGGGACCCACGGAGCGGGCGCGTTGAGGCCGTCGGCTGTCAGCATGTTGTACTTGGTATCTGTCGGAGACGACGTGGTGGGGTCGAAGATCGGGTCGGTCCAGTAGGCGAAGGAGACTCCCAGGTTCGAGGTCCCGTCCGGATTGAAGTAACGGAAGCTGTTCGAAACTGGCACTCCCATCTGGTCACCATAAACCCCCGTCAGAGAGGTGAGAATGTCGGTCGCGGTGTGCGAGATCAGCGGCGTGTGGTGGTTCGTCAACAGCACGCCGTTCTCCTGAATGAAATTCAGCAGGTTGGGCAGCTGCTCGAGGTCTGACGGGACATTCGGATTATCGCGCGTAAAGTGCGTGTTGTCAAATTGAATGTATATGACGTGCTGGATCCGTCCCTTCGCTGAGTTGAACTGACAGCCTGTCGTAGAAGCGGCGCTTTTTGGAAAAATCGGACCAACTGCAAGCGAAACGACAAGGAAGAGAGCGAGAAGAACGGATACGCGCAACCTAACGGGGCCGTCTCCCGATGATGACCGCGCTAGCCATCCTCTCCGGGATCCGTCGTTTGCTATTTATGTTGTACCTCCTTATTATCGACCATAGCCAGTTCTCTCGCTGCTTCGCTCGATATCCCAATCGATTGGTGTCATCATACGCGTCTGAATCTCCGTAGAGTCAATTCGTGAAGTGTCACTCACCACCCGAAGAATTGTTATGACCAATTAAATCCATCCGCAGTTACTTTGGTCAAGACACAAGCGAACAAGCTAGGTCATGATAATTATGCCAGGGGCAGGATTTGAACCTGCGACAGCCCGGTCCATGAGACGAGATCGCTTCAGCCGGGTGTTCGAGGAAACACATCTCTCTCCATAGCCCGAAGCGGACAGGCTGAGCTACCCTGGCATCGTCTTCGACTTCGTCATTGGTTATGGCTTAAGGGTTTCTGGGCTAACTTGTATGAGATAGACCCATCCTAGGTAGTTCCAAGATAACGTAGAAAAAATTGGGGACGACGGCAGCAGCGCTTTGCGCCGGACTGCCCTGCGCCGCCGTATGTGGCTAACGGGATATCGCCATGGGGTGGGCTTCCTTTATGTGCCCTTCCAGTAGCTGCTGACTGCCGAAGGTCGCTCCGCATGCCTGACACTTGAAACTCTCTGCCTTCGTCACATGAGTCTCGTTATGCCGCATGAGTTCCTCCGTTGTCGCGAAAGTCGCACCACACGCTTCGCACTTGGGCATGAGCGGAAAGGGAAAGCCTCTCAATTTTAGGAATTGCTCTTAACCGTCAAATCTCCGGCTTAACCCACCCAGATTTCAGCCCGCTCATAGGTCCACCAAGTGCTCGCCGTTGAGGAATATCCGCCCGTGAACCCTGCACGCTCGCTTCAGCGTGTTAGTGACATAACAGTCGTTGGCAGCCGCCCTGGCAAGTTCCCTGATTCGCTCCGGTGGCTCTTGACTGGAGATTCTGGCTTCGAACTCAATCTCGTCGAAGCCGTATCCGCTAACACCCACGTAGTGACCGATTACGCTCATCTCAAGCTCCCCAAGCTCGAGCCCCCATACAGAGGCGCGCTCGGCGTAGTGCGTCATCTGGCATAGAGGAAGGCCAGAGACAAAGTGCTGCAGCGCCCCTGGGTATTCGCCTTTCCCACCGACCCCCTTTCCTGCGTCTGAATACCAAGAAAGTTCTCCAGAGTGGACCTCCTTTCTTAGGTCGGAACCATACTTGGCTGTGACCCTGACTGCGCGTCTAAACTTGATTTTTCTTTCCTCGTCGCTGAGGTTTTCAGCCCCTCGCCAACTCGAATAGGCCTTCTCGGTAGTGGTCTTCAGTTGCTCTGGGAAATTCATGTTGGTGGAAACGGATGACCCGCGATATAGGCGTTGATTAGCCTACATGCACAAGCACGGCTTCTTCGGTTGGGAATCATCCGCCACACTCTGTACAGGGAACCTAGCCATGCGCCTATCTGCCATCCAGCGCGACGTCGATTCTTCGCCGATAGACCTGCGCGGGCACTGCTCCTACAACCGTGTCAACGACGTTTCCCCCTTTGAAGATCATGACAGTGGGTATGCTCATCACTTCGTATCGAGCGGCGAGCTCCTGGTTTTCGTCTGTGTCGACTTTCACGAATTTCGCCCTGCCCGCGTATTCCCTCGAAAGCGATTCAATGACAGGACTGACGACTCTGCAGGGACCACACCAGTCGGCGTAGAAGTCCACGACCGCCGGAACCTCCGACTTCAGAACTTCGCGTTCGAAGTCTGCTCTGCTCAGATGCAGTAACTCGGTATTTGCCAATATTTTCTCACCGTGATTCGGACAGCATTCCGCAAAGATAAGCTTATGTTTCAACGATTAAACGCGCAATTTAACTCGTCACTTGATTTCAAGGCTAAGATAACACTTATAGGCCTCCAGTTTGCTTCCCAGGTTCATGAAATGGAACATTATCGCGCCCCTTGGAGAAAACCTCGCCTCCACCTTCCTCGCGATTCGAGAGTTTCCCACTGAACGAATCTACCTCCTGTCAACTGGAAAGAACCGAGACAAGACAGAACAGCTGAAGAAGGTTACCGATAATCTCAAGATTTCTGTCCAAGTGGTCGATGTAAAAGGGAACCCCCTTGAGGGTATGTTCAGGGCCTTCGCCCAGATAAAAGGGGGAGTCAAGGAAGAGAGCATTCTTGTGAACGTGTCGTCTGGAGATAACACTGACAACTGCGCTGCTCTGGCGGCGGCCTACGTCAACGGCTTGAAGGCATTCAGCGTCGTCGAGGATAGGGTGATGCTCCTCCCCATCCTGAAGTTCTCCTACTACCGATTACTGCCCGAGAGGAAGCTGAACATCCTGAAATTCCTGAAAACGGAACCGGATTGCTGCAGCTCGCTTGAGGACCTCTCCCGACGTCTCAAGATGAGCCTTCCCCTCGTCTCATACCACATCAACGGGAGTGCCAAGGCAGAGGGTCTTGTCTCGCAAGGGCTCGTCGAGGTTCACATCGGAGCTCACGGAAGAACCCAAGTCATGCTGACCGAGATGGGAAGGCTGATCGCCGAGGGGCTGATAGAGACGCCTCAGGCTGTCAGTCCGGCTCAGGTTCAGCTTGCTTGACATCCTCCCACGACTGAACTCGTGGGCTTCCAGCGGTGAGCATCTATTCTCGCCGTGTATGGTTCCTGCTTCGATGACCAGGCTTGCGACCCCAGTTGTCCGGGGCGGTAGAGGCCCAGCCTCCACAGGCTTGAGCTCGGGCATGTCCTGCCCTACGTGTAGTTCCGCGTTATCATATGCTATGTTTGTAGCTAAGCCCCGATGCGATTCATCCGACGGCTGAAGCCCGTGGGCTTTCTCGCTCACATCTGGTAAAGTGACAGCGCACGCGGCCCTCAGACTCCTCTCCAGCGTGTACATTACCGTCCCAAGCAGTGCCACGGAGAGTAGCTTGAGGGGAATCTCGTACGCCGCGAAGATTATCCCGACCGTCACCAAGGCTCCTCCAGCGCCGCCCCCGACTGCCAGGAGGGGGACGAGGTAGTAGCAGGGGCATGCGCCCGCAATAAAAGCAATCACGATTCCGCCCAAACCTGCCCTTGCCTGACCCATCGAGAGGCGAGGGAGGTATCGTATCTGAAAGACGGAGAGCGCAATCACAACGCCAGAGAGAGCTGAAAGCAGGAGGTCGAGCGCGAACAGCCCGAGTCCTTCCGAAGGCACGAAGAAAATGAAATACGGTGCAAGGAAGAGGAACTGATTGAGGTACAGAAAGAGGATCCCGAAAACTGCGGAGATGCCTAGGGCTCCTGAGGCGTAAACCGGCCTTCGCAGTGCGTCAAGGACCTGAAGGCTCACTCAGCGTCTAACCGCCCGC
Organism: Nitrososphaerota archaeon; assembly: GCA_005877365.1. GTDB lineage: Archaea > Thermoproteota > Nitrososphaeria > Nitrososphaerales > Gagatemarchaeaceae > TA-13. Next base: position 2,913 of record VBPP01000014.1, on the reverse strand, counting down.
AAACGAGTTAACAGCCATCTCGAACGCCGAGTAGGGCTGCGCCCCGACTAGCTGAACCGTCTTACCGTTCGGGCCCAGCACGACGAATGTTGGGGTGCCATTTGTCCCGAGCTTCTGCCCGTCAGCGAAGTTGTTTTTGATCAGAGAGTCATACTTACCACTGTTGAAGGAGAGGTTAAACTGCGTCATGTTGAGACCCAGGCTCTGGGCGAAACTCACTAGATTCGCCCTGCTCGCCCAACCACTGTTCGGGGTCCCCTGATGAGAGTACAGGTAGTTATGGAACTCCCAGAACTTCCCCTGCTCTCCCGCCGAGTAGGCCGCTTCTGAAGCAGAGGTTGAATCAGGCCCGTAATAGTCGAAGTCCTTCCAGACAAGCTTTACCTTTCCCGTGTTGACGAGATTTTGTACGATTTGTGGCTCCGTGTTCAAGAACCATTGGTGGCAGTAGATGCACTGAAAGTCCCCAAATTCGAAGATTGTTACGGGGGCGTTCGCCGCGCCCCGGACAGGAGTCACGGAGGTAATCGATAGAGGACCTGATGGTGAACTCGTCAAGTTGCCGCCATTGCCTGAGCTCCCGGAAAACGCGAAATATCCCGCCCCCAAAGCCAACCCAAGGACCACCGCCACGAGAAAGACGCGTCCACGCATCCCAATTTTGGACCGAATTCGACGAGGCAAACCGAAACATCTACGAAAGGAAAGATTTTCCCGCCGACTTATTATGACTTCGGTTTAAGACTTCAACCCAGAGCTGAGATAGTCGGTTACCCCTTTTCGTCTCATCATTTGAGATAATTCTTGCATCTTAAACCACAGCTCTTAGTCTTGAGAGGAATCCTCTTCCACTCATGTCTCACCCCGAAGATGACGGAAGAGGAAACCTGGAAACTCATCAAGATTGTCAGACTTCCCCTCCACCAATTTTCGAAGACCTGTTCCTTTAAGTTGAAACATTTCGCATTTTAGCGGATGGCTTAACGGTTAAGTGTCATCCTCTTCTACTCGCCTCGTCCCCCTTTAGTTTTCAGTGAAGATGCAGAGAAGAGGCGTCTCCAACTCCGTATTCATCACTTCAGTTGTCTTGCTTCTCATCATAGCGGGGGCGGGTTATGGTCTGTACGCGGCAAGGGTTTCTCAAACTCCAGCGTCGAACTCGACCTCAACTCAAACGGGCCAGCCATTCAGGGTTCAGATGCTATCTCGAGTCAACCTTCCCATAACGGTGCCGTTGGGCCACGGCTTCGCAAGGGGTGGTGACGTCTTCTTCATCACGACGGAGGCCTCGGATGGGACTCTCGCGAGCCTTCTCGCGAACAAGACAGGCTTCCGTGTTACCTTCGCACCAGCCATCGCGAATGCACCGCAAGCTGCACTGTCCAAGATATACGTATTCACGAACGGAATAAAGGGTCCCGGATACTTGGGTTTCCAGCCTGAGGTCTTCGACTCGATCCCCGGGGACAGCAATTATAGCCCTGCCTGGAAGGTCGAGCAGGTGACATGGAACTCAGGTGCCACCCCCGCGCAACTCAAATCCGTGCAGGACATCCAAACAGCTCAAGCAGCAGGCGGGCTTAGCGTAACCGAGACCGGGAACGTCGTTAATTGCCCCATAGTCAAGTGGCCTGGAGGAAGCCTCCCCCTTGAGACTCAGCCGGTAACAGACCAAACCGCCTACGGTTCTGCCCAGGTGCTCAGCATAGACACCACTGCGCTGAAAATCACACTCAGGGCACACCGGGGCTGGGGAACGGATGGACACACAATCTTTTATGTCGTGACAGAGGCCTCCGACAAAGGTGCGGCGAGCGCTCTGGGTGTAACATACGCACCCAAGCTAGGCAACCTAACCGGAAGTCCTGCCTTGTCCCCGCTGTATCAATTCTCCAACGGCATAAACGGTTCAGGTCCGCTGGGCTTTCAGGCGGGAATTGGAGCTACCGTTCCTGGTCAGCCAGCCTACAGCCCCTTCTGGAGTATTCAGGTCATAACATGGAAGGACGGAGCCAAGGCTGTCATTCTTGAATCGGTCAACGACATAGCAGCTGAGAGAGATTCAATCACCATCCAAACAGGTCCTGTCGTGAATTGTCCGTTCCTTTCCCTATCTTGAGGGATGAGAGAGACTCACGTTGACCCCCTAGCGGACAGGCAGAGCCACCCTGGCACGTCTCGGCCTCGTCTATTTTCCAAAGGGTTTGATGTCGAGTCCCTTCCTGGTGCTTTGACTCACAGGCTTTCTGGCGTCATGTAGAGGTACGACAGAGCGACCTCGTTAGCATCGACCATCTTTCTTCGCCGAGCTCTGCACCCGCACAACCAGCCTTCCAATGCCATCTAGGACTCCTTGAACTCTAGGTCTCCTCATACGTGGGTCGCGTCGACTCGGCATGGTGCGTGTCGGGTACTGAAGAGTTATTACATTGACCCATTCGCGGCTTCGGCAATTTTGCCGAAGAAGAAGGCGGAGGTCAGCATGCGCGTGGCGGACATCATGGAGGTTCCACCCGTGACCGTCACTGAGGAGACGACGATTGACGATGCCGCCAAACTCATGTGGGAGAAGAACGTCGGTAGCGTGATCGTTGTCGATAAGGGCGAGATAATGCGTGGAATAGTCACTGAAAAGGATGTAGTCTTCTCCGTGAGCAAGTTGATGACTGGCAAGGGAATCCCAGTCTCCAGCATAATGTCACGGACCCATCTAAGGGCGAGTCCGAGGGAGGGCATCGCGACCGCGGTCGAGAAGATGCGAAAGGCGGGAGTCAGACATCTTCCTGTCGTCGACAGAGACGGTAGGGCGTTGGGGATGATATCGATGCGTGACGCCTTTGAGATTAGCGAACCCTTGCTGAAACTGGTGCTGCGTTCGACCAAGAAAACACCCGCCCGTCGGAAGAAGTAAGA
>VBPP01000339.1 GCA_005877365.1 Nitrososphaerota archaeon | reverse complement strand
TTCGTTGACGGCGGTCGTGAATATTACGTGTCTTTGAACTAACGCGGCGGTGGTATGGCCCGACTTCTAGGACGACTATCTAGGCAATCGGTGGATTCTCTAACTTGAAAGGCCCAGGCGTTTCAAAATACCCTTGAACTTTTCATCCGTGTACTTTTCCTTTGGAACTGCTCCCTCCGACTCAGTGGGTTTATCCTGAAACAAAGGTCTTTCCTGGAACGACTGTTTGGACTCGGCCGCTGGCTCTGCAGTTTGTTCCGCACTTTGTACTGCACTTTCCTCCGTCTCTTCCTCAGCACTTTCTTCTGCACTCTCACGCCCAGGGCGTCGAGACGCGCGAGCCAGTGCTTTGAACAGGAGATCCTCTGAGGGGTTGACGCCTTCGTCAGGATTGCTCAACGACGTCTCGGGTGCTTTCATCGAATTTGGACCCTGACCTTCTATGTCGAATGCTGGCGGCTGCGCGCGTTCGGTTTCCATCTTCGCCATCTCTACGTAGGATAGCGCCACTGAGGGTTCCGGAGGGGAGGCTGGTCCTGAACAAGATTGGGACCCTCATATTCTATCTCCAATTCCCCTCTCCTCACCCTGAACCGACCGTGCTGATCGCTGATTTTTTCCACACCTCGCTGAGAGAATAAGCGAGCTTAATGCCTTATGAACTCAGAATCCAGTTTCACCAAAGCATTGGTAGAATTTTCCTCAAAAATTCCTTCCCACTTCGACAAATTTTTGACATTACCTGACGTCTTTTCGAAGAATGCTTGCTAACTCAATCCCTCAGGCGTTCGCCTTGCCGCATCTTGTGCAGAAGACCTGAGCGGGGTCAAGCGGGGAGTCACAGTAGCTGCACCTCCTTCCCTTCGAGGCGGCTCGAGGTTCTCCGCCGCGGAACCTCCTCCCGAAGAAGACAGCGAGCTCGAGGAGGGAGATGACGGGAAAGAAGAGTACCACGTCGAGAAGTGGCCCACCGTCGGGTGTGATAACCGCTGTCAAGATGTAAGTCCCGAACCAGACGTAGACTCTGTTCTTCGAGAAGAACGATGCCTCGATGATACCGAACCTTATCAGCAGGTAGACGAAGACGGGAAACGTGAAGGCGACGCCGCTGAAAAATACAGTGAGAAAGACGACGTAGTAGAAGTCGGCCCCTTCGATGGTGAGATCAAGGTGTCCTGCGACAAAGAAGGGTGTGAGGGCGATTAGTAGAAACTTAGAGAGGATGAAATACCCAAATGCGAGGCCAAGGAGAAACAGGATCGACGATGATATCACGAAAGGATACACAAGCTTCCTCTCATTCTCCTTCAGCGCAGGGTCGATGAAGCGATACGTCTCGTACGCAATTATTGGGATGTCAAAGGCGACGGCCAGCATCAGGGAGGCCACGAGGACGATTTCAAGACCTTCGTTGACGTGGAAGCCAATTAGCTTCCAGCCCGCGGGAAGGATGTCCTGGACAATCCTGTCGAGGAAGATGGATACCAGCGGGTTGTAAGTGCCGGTTAGACTGAGGAATTCGTATGGGTTCCGAGGCACGAGGAGAAGGACGGCGAAAATCACTGAAAGGCTGAGGAAGACGACCTTCAGTCTCTGCCGCAGTTCCCCCAGATGCTCGGTAAAGCGCATCTCGCCAGACAAAGTAGTAGTCCTGCTCCTCCAAGCCTGGGGGATAAACGGATTTGCCAGGTCTTAGTTGCTGCTCTTCTTCACGATCTCGTCGGAGATCTGCTCGCGCGTTTTCCCGGTCGTTGGGATTCCGAGTTTTCGCGCGGTCTCGATCAGCAGCTCGTCTCCTGACTTCGAGGTTTGACCCTCCGCAGCGAGTGCGCCGCTCGCAGCGAAGGTACCGCTTAACTCCTTCGAAGCCTGATCAAACTCCCTCCGCGCGCGGCCGATCGCCCTCGCTATCTCAGGAATCTTCTGCGGCCCCCACAGGAAGATCACGACTAGGATCACACCGATGATGATCAATTCGAGCGGGTCGAGAGCCATGAAAAGTCAAATCAGAAT
>VBPP01000013.1 GCA_005877365.1 Nitrososphaerota archaeon | reverse complement strand
AGGCCGCTGCTCGGGAAGGTAAAGCGCCTCACCATCAAGCGAGAGGCGGACGGTTGGTACGCCATCTTCATCACGGAGCGCGAAGCTCCACAGAGAAAGCCTCTTTCTGAGATACCCACAGCCCGGGTCAGGGGCGCAGACATGGGTCTGACCGAGTTCGCGACCTTTGACGACGCATCGTCGGTCAAGTATCCTCAGTTCCTCCGCCGGTCAGAAGACGAGATCAAGCACCTGCAGCGGCACTTCTCAAAGAAACTAAAGGGTTCCAGGCGCCGTCACGCACTCGGCCACAGGCTCGCCAGGCTCCACCTACATATCAGGCGCAAACGAGAGGACTTCCAGAACAAGCTGGTTCACAGGGTATTCGCCGAGAACGACGTCCTTGTCCTGGAGAAATTGAACGTCCCCGGTCTGCTCAAGAATCACAGCCTCGCAAAATCCATCTCCGACGCTTCGTGGAGCAGTTTCGCCATAAAGGCAGTCTTCAAGTCTGAACTCTTTGGGAAAAACGCGGTCTTCGTCGACCCATGGGGCACGACCCAGTTCTGTCACTGGTGTCTTCACTGGGTCCCCAAGGATATCGCAACGCGCGAGCATGTCTGTCCCAACTGCGGCGAGGAAATTCCACGAGACGTCAACTCGGCGCTTCTCATCAAAAGGCTTGGCATCCAGAGTCGCCCGCCCACGGACAGTGGGTCGTCACCCGCAGAGCAAGGGCCTCTGCCCTCCCTAAGGGAGATGGTAAGCCCGAGCGTTGAAGCGGGAAGCCCACGAATTTGGTCGTGGGAGGATGTCACCAGTGTTTTGTGAAGGAAGACAAGCTCGCTACGGAAGACCCGTCAAATCCTTTTTATCCAAACCCGCCCACTTGACGACTGTGAGCAAACAAGGGCTCTTCCCGACCTCCGTCGTCGGGAGTCTGCCACGCCCGCGATGGCTTATCGACGCCATCCAGAGACATGAGAGGGGGGAGCTCAGTGAAGGCGAGCTGAAAGAGTCTTACGATGATGCCGTGAAACTCGCGATCAGGGAGCAGGAGCTCACTGGGGTCGAGGAGCTCTCGGATGGGGAGCAGAGGCGGTTCAGCTTTCTCGCCTTCGTCGCTGAGAGGCTGCCTTCCTTCAGGCTCATTCCAGTCAAGGAACTCATGAATCGCGATGCCGAGAAGTTCGTCCGGGAGATGAACCTCCCCATCGATATTATCAGCAACCCCGTAATCGTGGAGAAGATCAGAAGGTCGAGACCTCTCGCGGTGGACGAGGTAAAGTTCGCCCTGAAACATACGAGCAAGAAGGTCAAGGCACCGATCATAGGGCCCTACACTCTCCTCATCAATTCTTGGAACAAATCGAAGTCCGGCCACGTCTACAAGAGCCCGGATGAGGCCTTCGAGGATATGGCTCGGCTGCTGCGCGAGGAGATAATGGCGCTGCGCGAGGCGGGGGCCTCCTTCGTCCAACTCGACGAACCAGGGATCGGCAATTTCTGCGATTACAAGTACACGAGTTGGCTGCTCGCCCTCAACGGCTGGAAGGTCTCCGACATGAGGGAGCTACACAAGATTTCAGCGGAGCTGATCAACAGGACCGTAAAGGGGATCGGTGGTATCAAGGTAGGGGTCCACATCTGCAGGGGGAACTGGCCCGCCGATGAAGCGCACCTCTCCAAAGGTGGCTACGAGAACATGATAGACGAAATCGTCGAGTTGAAGGTGGAGCAACTGGTCCTCGAGTACGCGACGAAGAGAGCTGGCAGCTTCGATGCCTTCGAGGGTGACAGGTGGGATGGCGAGGTGGGCCTCGGTGTGATAGACGTGAAGAACCCCAGGGTGGAGTCACCCGAGGAGATAGTGTCTCGGGTGGAGAAGGCGAAAGATGTCTTCGGCCTGGAGAAGATTACCCTAAACCCGGACTGCGGGTTCGCGTCTGGAAGGCCCTGGCCTGTCGTGCAGCGGGACGTAGCCTACGCGAAACTTCGGAGCCAGACCGAGGCCGCGAGGATGCTCATGAAGAAGTACGCCTGACCCCTGCCGAGAGAGCCAAAAGCCCCCGTAGAACGAAATCCAAGTTCAGACCCATCTGATATTTTTCTTCAGTTTGTCGACCTGCCGGGTCAGGCGATAACGGGTTCCGGATGGAGCACGGACGAATAGTCGCAGGTGCATGGCCATGGGGTCTCTCCGCCTCCCTACGCACTCGCTGGCTCGCTCGGAATCTTCCTTACTACACTTCGGAGAATTTTCGAATGAGCCGCCACGCATTAACCGTGCCCCTCGAGGTCGCGCATCATCTGGTCGAACTGCTCCTTCGTTATCTCTCCCTTGGCGTACCTCTCTCTGAGTATCTGAGATGCTCCGTCGTACCTCCACCACCCGTACCTTCGCCGGTAGCCCCACCCCCAGCCCCAAGGTCTGAAGAACCAGCTGACTGCCCAGAAGAGGAAGAAGAGCGAGAAGATCCCACCGACCCATGGAAAGCCAATCGGGAAGAAGGGGGCATAGAATGCTGTCGAGGGAGTCGCGGTCCCATTGGAATAGAGACCCGTAAGGAAGGCGAAGAGCCCAACGACTACCACTGCCACCCCGACCCCCACCCAGAGCAACCTCTGGTCGCGGCGTTGTTCCCCAGTCCTCATCATGAGGCATCTCGTGGAGCTCGAGTATTTTTACCTTGTTCGCCGCTTCGCCCTCGCGCCTTTCTCCCTCTCGAGGAACTTCTTCATCTTCTCCCAGTAACTCTCGACCCAGCCCTCATTCTTCGATTCGTAGTCCTCCTCGGGTACACCGGACTGCGTGAAGGAGAGGCGCGTCCCGCCGGTGGTCCTCTTCAGCTGGAAGGTGACCTTGGAGTAGTGCCCGTCTGGCCACTCAGTCGAACGCCACCTCTGGACAATCCTTGCGTCAGGAATAAGCTCCTCGTTAGTTGCCTCGATGTACCCCTCGTAGGCAGAGACTCTCCCACCTACTTCACGGCTTATCTCTGCCCCCTCGCCCGTGAATCCTGCGTGCTTCCTAGAGTCCATCAGTAGTTCGTAGACTTCATGCGGAGAGGCTTTGAATAGAACCGACTGGCGAATCGTCTTTGTCTTCAAGCTAATCTTCCGAGAAAACCCAGGCTCTATAAGCTTGAGTCGCTGCTCTATCTCCCAAAGAAGCTCGCGAGCTGGGACCCGAGTAAGCTCTCTCCACTCGTGTTCGGGTGACACATATCTGACACAGTATTCTGAGAGGTAAGCGGCCCAATCGTCGGTCCGGCCAGCGCCAGCCCTTTTGAAACTGCTTCGTTCGCCAGATTGGTGGCGTCAGCGACCCCGTTCGGACCCGTAATCGCGCAGATGTTGGAGGGTGAGTAGGAGTTGAGGGGGCTGATGTAATAGGTCGCGGACGGCGCCCGAAGCCGAAGTATGGCAAACATCTCCTGAACCATCGCGAAGTCGAGGGGAGCCGCGGCCCTCTCACAGATCTCGATCCAGACCTTCGACGGCTGACCGTATGTCTGCACCTGCTGGTCGAAGAGAGACCAGTACCGGCTGCTTCCGCTCGTCCAGAGGTCGAGCGAACCCCCGCCCGTGGGATAGGGCTGCCAGAAGAGTCCCCCGTTGGGAACCTGATAGTAGCCAGTAACAGCATCCGCGGTATTGGAGCAGCCCACGTAGCCTATCGAGTGGGGTCCCGAGTCGGAGACACCCTTCGTCTTCGACGTTGTCCCCGCCGCGGTTGAGTTGTAGTTGTTGTTGATCCAACCGCCTTGACCAATGAGATAGGTGGCGGCAAGCGCCGAGGCCACCACCACCATCACCATGACCGCCACGGTCGGCAACCTTGCGGCCGCGGTGTGTGGACCTGTCACACGGCCCACCGCTGCTTCGCTTCAGATAAGAATTGTAGATGCGAAATCCATCTTCAAATCCGAACCTTCCCCTCTTCCAGCGTCCAATCCCTCCAGACAAGTTTTACTATGACACAGACGAGCCAGCAAGTAGCAAGATGTACGCGAAGCTCGAAGGATTCGAGATACCCGAGAACTCGATAACGACCATCATCTTGGGGACGACTGGAGACGTCCGCATCAAGGGAAAGTCGACGAGGGGCGCCGAGAGGAATCTGATTTCGGAGGGTCTCGGCCGCTTCGCAGTCGGAAACACAGTTCGCCTGGAAGCAGCGGACTCGTACGGAAACAAGATAGCAGGGTCGGCAGAAATCAAGAACATCGAGGTAAACGAATCAAGCGGGAACTACTACGCAAGGATTGACTTCGCCATCTCCCTCAAAGTCAAGTGAAACAAAAAGCACCAAACTGACCAAGACCTCCCTGCTTCAAACGATTTATCAATCTCCTTCTACTACGGTCAGTAGGACGCATGTCTCTCGAGAAGGCTGACGCAAATGTGCAGAGGGTGCTGCAATGGGCGATTGAACGCATGGGCAGCGCCGGATTCTCACTGGCTTCTCCCGTCTCGCTCGCGGTAGACCCCAAGCTCAACATCATGGGCTACGCAAGAGAGAGCCGCGGAACGCAGCAGATCGTGATCGCGGGATGGGCTCTCGACTCCGAGATGCTGGGTGGCCTTCTTCTACACGAACTCGCCCACATCTATTTCACTGAGAGAAGCCTGCCCTCGCACGACCATCGCTTGATTCAGGAGGTCTTCACGGAAGTCAGGGAAGGGGAAGGACTGAACAGGAGGGAGGCGGAGGTCCTCATGGACGCCTTCAATCACCTCCAGAACATCATTGTAGACGACCTCGTCTTCACGGCCATGACGGGCAAAGAACTCGCCCTCGCTCAGAAGTTCTTCGCGGGCTGGATCACAGAAGTGCCTTCCGGCGACCTTGTAACGGACGTGGGTTCCCTCGCGCGGAACGCTTTCGCGATCGCCTCGCTGAAGAGGCGCGGTCTCTATCCGGAGGGCTCTGAGATGAAGAGGAGAAACGACCGCTTCATCTCCTTGCTGGGAGAGCAGGTCCGATCGAGGTTCGGGAAGCTGGAGGAGACGCTGGAGCGAGCGAAGGCCGAATCGGGTGAACTCGAATTTCGAGGGTATCTCGCCTCCTACTTGGACCAGGTCGCCTCCCTCATGAGGGAGGCGCCCCAGCTGCGAGACTTGAGATGAAACCACGTTGAAGGCGTCAGGCCCTGAGCGAGAGAGGGAGATGAAGTGTCCCAAGTGCGGCAGGTTCTCACTCAAGAGGTCGGAAAAAAGCGTGATGTGCGGTTTCTGCGGGCACCAGCTTTCGCCCGGTGAGGAAGCGAGGTATCGCCTCTACGAACTCCTCCGGCGTTAAGGCTCCTCTACCCGACCTGAGACAGCCTGCTCGAGGAACGATGAAGTCGCTAGAGTCTGCTCAGTCGTACGACTTTCAACCACGTATATAACACGCCGGAGACACGAACTGATCACGAAGGAAATCTCCAAGGCAGCCGACGCCAAGTCGCGAAACCTCCCCCTATTGCTCGCGGCGCTCGCACTCGCGATCGTCGTCCTAGCCCTCGGACTGCGCTTCGCCCCGAATAATCAGGTTGGCCCATCTTCTACTACCCAGACGACCGCGGTGAGCTCCACTACGCAGACGACCAGCACAACGGTGAGTCTCCCGGGTAGTTACAGCCTGTGGCCGACCTATCATCGCGACGCTTCTCGCACGGGTTTCGACCCCTCGGGAGGATCCCTCACCTCAGTTCTACCGGGGTGGGTCTCGCCCTCTCTCGACGGCGAGGTCTATGCCGAGCCTCTCCTGGCGGGTGGCATGCTGGTCGCTGCCACCGAGAACAACACCGTCTTCGCCTTGAACGACAGCAGCGGCCAGATCATATGGCAGAGACACCTGGGGGCGCCTGTCCCGCGTTCTGACTTGCCCTGCGGCAACATCGACCCGACGGGAATCACAGGCACACCGGTGATTGATTCCACGGCCCAGACCGTCTACGTGGTCGGCTTTCTCCGCACAGACTACCAGCACTGGCTCTTTGCGATAGACCTGAAGACAGGCGGTGTCAAGTTCAGTCGTGTCGTGGACCCACCGGGAGGGGATCCACTCGTCGAGCAACAACGCGGAGCGCTCTCCCTGTCGAAGGGCGTCCTCTACGTCCCATACGGAGGCCTCTACGGCGACTGTGGAGAGTATCACGGGTGGGTCGTCGGCACCCCCGCCAACATCACCAGCAGAGTGTTCGCCTATCAGGTCCCTACCGGGAGGGGTGGCGGCATATGGGCGCCTTCTGGAGCGGCGGTTGGCGCCGGCGGGGACCTCTTGGTGTCGACAGGGAACAGCTTCGCATCCTCGGTCTTCGACTACGGCGACAGCGTCATCAGACTCTCGCCGTCCCTGCAACTCCTCGACTGGTTCGCACCCTCGGACTGGGTGGCACTGAACAACGGCGACACAGACCTCGGCTCGGTCGGCCCCTCTCTTCTAGGCCCTGACCTCGTCTTTCAGATTGGGAAGGACGGCAACGGATACCTCCTCAACAGGAGTCATCTGGGCGGCGTCGGCGGGCAGCTGCTTACGTCGAGGGTCTGCGGCTCGGCTTACGGCGGGAATGCGTACGCGCCCCCGTATCTGTACGTACCCTGCACCGACGGTCTGGTCGCGCTGAAAGTCAACCTGGGTCCCAACCCCTCCTTCAGCGTCTCGTGGAAGGGGCCTTCGTTCCGGGCGGGGCCTCCGATCGTC
>VBPP01000321.1 GCA_005877365.1 Nitrososphaerota archaeon | reverse complement strand
TCTGGGGGTGGTCCTGATCATCGGGGCGATAAGGACGCAGAAATTCTTCTGATGCTGAATTACTTCGTGGAAGCGCCAGGGTACGAGCCTACTTCACGTACTCGTTCCAGCCCCTGGCAAGTAGCCAAGCCTGCTTCGCGAAGCCACCCTGCGGAGGCCGCTCAGGCACTCCTTGCAGCTTGATCTGATACACAGCCTCCGTCTTCTTTCTCTTTTCATCCCAGATCAGCACATCCTTCTCGATGAACCCCATGTCCAGGAGCTTCCTCAGCAGCTTCACATAGAAGTTGTGATAGCTGTACTTCACCCCGGACTTCCCACCCTCCAGCTCCTTCGCGAAGAAGCGCATCTCTCTCCTGGTCATCGCTAGGTGTGGACTTCTCTTCATGCGACTGATCAGGAGTCTGGCCGCGGCGAGGGTGTCCTTCCTATCGCCGAAGAGGAGTTCCAAGACCCTCCCGCCGTTCACCGTCCTTTCGTTCCAGTAGAGCTTGATGCTCTTTGAAACCACGCTCTTTGGTTCCCCCCGAGGGTATTGAACTAGTTATTGAGCCAAAAATCTTCTCTACTTGGTTAATACAGAGGCATATCATCATATTGCGAGAAACGGGTAGCACCCCCGGTGGGCATGATGAAAAAAGAGGAAGTGTGAGGACCTCAGAAGGGTCCTACGAGGAGTGTTTGTATCACCGAGAAGGTTTGAGTCACCGTTGTTCCGTCTGCCATGGTAGCAGTCACCGTCAGTGAGTAGACTTCCCCGATTACGGTCGTTAGACCAACGGGAAGTGAAGTGGTCGAGGCTGAGAGCGTCGCTCCGGGCTGCAGTGGAAGCGAAGGATTCCAGTTCAGCGCGAGATTTAGCCCGTTAAGCTGAACCGAGAGAGAGGTTATCTTCTGACTGTCTGTGTTTGTTATGGCGATGTCGAACTCGGGTTTGTTCGAGCTACTCTCCTCGAGGTCTTCTCGCTCGATTTCAAAGCCCTTCGGCTTACGAAAGATTCCTTGGCCGGCAGTCTGCGTAGCAATCTCTGTGTGATCGCATGAACCGGTATTGGTACCGGTTTCGGGTTTCGAAGAATCCGTGCACGTCGGTGGCGGAGTGTCCGACGAAGGATTGAGGCGTTGGTCATCGCTGAACACTATCGATGCGAGCCCAGTCGTAGGGCTTGCGGCGACGCCGAAGTCGTCGAAGAGGTCGCGGTTGCCGGTGCAGCCTATCCCTGCCTCGCAGACGCCTCCGAAATGGACAATGGGTGTGGCGGCGACCTGCGTAAAGCTGCTTGTCGTTGTGAGAGCGTTCAGAGTCTGCGCGAAATAGACATTCCACACCGCGGTCATCGGATAGTTGTCAGGTGTGCACTTATTTGGACACTCTGGTGATGTTACTGTACCATCGAAGGACGTCCCATACCACACGACATCCAACTCTCCTCGGCTTCCTGCAGAGCTCCATGGGAAGATGGCCGTCTTCGACGGTGAATGGTTCACTTGGATAGGTCGCGACCAGTCCTTCCCGAAGTCGGTAGAGAAGCTGTAGTAGGTGTTGTGGTCGTCGGTGAATAGAGAGTAGACGTTGCCTGCCTTGTCCACGCTCACCTGGGAGAATTGATGGTCGTAACCTATGTTGACGTTCGGGTTAGAGTAGACTAAGTGATCCTTGAAGGATACACCGCCGTCAATCGAGACGGCGACCCAGACGGAGTGGAAGTTGTTGTTGCAGGGGGCTGCGCACCGTATCGCTTCGGTTTCGCTTGCTACTATCGAGTCAAACGTGTCGTAAATGACATGGTTCGCGGGATCTATCGCTATGTTTCCTCCTTGGGTATTGCCGGGACCGAACCACGCAAACTTTGTTCGCTCCCTCAGCGGCAACCCAGGGGCGATCGTTCAGAGGCGCCTGAATGCTCGTCGGGTTGATTGTCCAGGTCTGACCACCGTCCCTGCTTGTGCTTTCCTCCACGGTAAGCAGTGGACCGGTCGCCCGCTCAAGGCTGACAACGTAAACGTTGTAGAAGCCGTTGCTGTTCTTACGGCTAGCAACTGCGAGGTCGGTGTCACCGCCGAAAGGCGAGAAACTCGTGTTGCAGGGGAACGTAGTGCTACAGGCCGCTGTGAGAGTATTCGGGGAGGGAAGCGTCACATAATGAAGACCGTTATCTGAGGACTTCCATGCTCCTGTTCCTCCACACTGGGGGTTCAAGAGGTCGAGAACGATGCTGCACTGAGCCACTCTCGGGAGGTATTCAGATGAAGCGTAGAAGTTTCCTGCGGGGTCAGCCCGTATCTGCGGCTCCGCGTTGACGTTAAAGCAATTAGTGTTCGAACTTGGACACGTGGTTCCTGGAACGTCAAACCGCCCGAGCTCAAATGTGGTGAAACTGAAGCCGGGACTCCCCGCCGCGGGCAGGGAGGAGAGTGCGAGAGGAAGTACAGCGAGGAGGAGAATTAACGCAAGAACCTTCGGTATGCGTAATCTCAGGTCTGTCATTTTCAGTCGATAATCGTACAATTCTTTATAAGACGAACACTTACCGAAAGGTTAGGTCGTATTTGGAAGGTAACCCACCGATGGAATTTTTCCCCGAGTGGGAAGAAAAATTTCGCAGGTTCCGGGACGACGTGAGCGCGTTCTCGAAGGAGATCAGCTCAACGATTCCCTTCTCGAACGACGATCCCGCCCTATCGGCGCAGATGAATCTCCAGATAAGCCGGGCGATCTTCGGGAAATGGGCCCTCGACATCCTTGTCCTCCTGTACTCCTTGAGGGCTTTAGGATTCGAAGCAATCAGGAAGCATCTGAAAGGAATTTCTCCTAAGGTTCTTTCAGAGAAGCTCAAGAGACTCGAGGATAACGGCCTCGTCCGGAGGGAAGTCCAGGGCACGCGGCCCGTTCGCGTTCTCTACCGACTGACCGATATTGGACTCATGTCGGCAAAGCTCGGAGAGCCGGTGATACTCTACTTGAGGTACAGGAAGGGGCTCTACCTGCAAGATTCGCCCTAACTAGTCCGAAGGGGGGCAGAACTTGTTCCTAGTCGTAGCGAAAGCTCCGAGGGATTCGTGGCCCATCCCTGCTGACAATAGAAATATTACCAGAGCAATTAGTGCGCCGAAAGGTTTAGTTTCGTTTTCAATATTCCCGCATCGGGTACTCCGAAGGGATTCTCCCCCTAAATTCCTTGGCAATTTCGAGCTTTCGCTGTCGCGAGTCGACTCTCCCTTTCATTCGTCATTGCGCGTAAGTACGTATATACACTCATATGCGCTTAAATAGGCTACCAGCTTAAGATGTAATGGTCGAAGTAATCATGAGCGTAATCACCGTGAGGATAGACAGAGAGACCAAAAAGCGCATGGAACAGATGAAGGAGGTCAACTGGAGCGAAGTCGTCCGCAGGGCGATCAGGGAACGGATGAACGAAGGAGACGCCCCCAACAAGGCGCTCGCCGTGATGCTCAACGAGAGGTTTCGGATTGTTGCTCCGAAGGGGTACGACAGTACAAGAGTAATCCGCGCCTGGAGGGATTCGGTCAGATGGAAAAGGCAGTAGTAGACGCTTCTGTCGTGGTGAAATGGTTCGTTTCGGAGGAAAACAGCGCCGAGGCCCTCGCTCTGAGAGACGCATTC
>VBPP01000134.1 GCA_005877365.1 Nitrososphaerota archaeon | reverse complement strand
CGACCACTCCGTTCATTACCCCCTTGTTGTGGGTCGCGCATCTGTATGGGTCCGCCTTGGCGAAGGCGTACGCGTAGACAATTCCCTCGACCACATCCTCCCCCCCAATCGCGTCCTTGTCGAAGACGGCGGAGGCTCTGACCAGTCTCCTGTCCGCCAAGTTCGAAATTATCCTGAGGAGCACCCTGCCCTTCGCGAGCTGCTCGATCATCGGGGCGACTGCCTCGGCCATGGTGTTGACGGCGTTCGCGCCCATCGCATCCCCGGTGTTGACGATCAGCTCCGCTATTACCATCGGCCCCTTGATGCTCGAGACCACCTTGACGTTAAGGTCCTTCGCGCCGCCGCCGAGGGAGACGAGCAGAGGATCCTGCTCGTTCGCCTTGGCTAAGATCGCCTCCTTCCGATTGAGGAGCTGCAACTTGGCTCCGTCCGGATCGGAGGGGGAGACGACCTGGATCTGCCCGATCATTATGGGGCCGGTGTTGGTCACCCTGAAACCGCCCTTGACCCTCGCCATCTTCGCAGCGTTGCTCGCGGCGGCAACGACCGAAGGCTCCTCGAGGGCCATCGGTATCAGGTAGTCCTTCCCGTTAATGAGAAAATTCACCGCTATTCCGAGTGGGATCGTCATCCCTCCTACTACGTTCTCTATCATCCTATCAGCAACTTCGGGGGGAAGGCCGCCAGTGTTGCCCAGTGTCTTCGCCTCCTCGTCGGTGATTCCCGTCAGCTTCTGAACGACCTTCATCCGCTCTGCAGGCGAGAGCTTGTAGAAACCGGGAATCTCCGAGGATTCTGTCATGCGTTACGAGCGGTATTGAGATGTTATATAATTCAACCTAAACTCCTCTTAATTCCGCTCGTCAAGAGTCGAAGGGTTAATCGAAGCACGCCTCCCGTCCGCGTGAAGTTGCGACAAGAATCGTAAACATCTTCTCCGTCTGGCTCGACTCGCCTTTCGAGAGCATGCCCGTGATAACTGGCGACCGTTTGGGGACAAGTCGATCGTCGAATATCATTCTTAAAGACAAAAGTAGGACGATTTTCGCACGAAGTTGGGGCCGGTCGTCTAGCATGGTTAGGACGTCGCTCTGACACGGCGAAAGGCGTCTTGTGAGAAAGAGGCTCGCCATGGTCGGTGGTTCAAATCCGCCCCGGCCCACTACCAGACTCCATACCTCCACCGAAGGATGGCAGTGCGGTCCTCATAAGACAGAGAGACCTCACCCATCCAACGATCGCAATTACGATACTTTTTAGCCAAGATTCGCTGCTCCTCTTCTCATGAGCAAGGAAGAGTTTCAGCGCTGGTTCAAATCTGGCTCAACCCTTCCCCTGGCTGTCAAGGGGCACACCTTCTCCCTGGGGCGTGACGACATCGTCAAGGTCGACGGCGGAAAGTTCGTCTACGAAGAGGCTCTTCAGCTCGTCATCATGCTAAACTCCAGGAACCCCCTCTCTCAGCTCAACGCGAGTGTGCTGATCTGGGAGAGGAACGGCGTCCTCCGCCTGATCGTTCTCGCGCTAGCGGTGATAATCGTCGTCGCGGTAATCGCTCTCGTTCGTCGCTAGCAACTCAAGCTAGAGCATTATCGTGATGTAGTAAAGCTCGGTGATGCTCCCGCGGAGCTGGAAGACCCCCACGTCAAGCCCGCCGCTGCTGCTATCGGTCCAGAGATAGACCGCACTCCCAACGCTACCCGGAGCGTGCCCCGTGAGGAATTCGCTCACCTGAGCTAGCGTACCATTTACTCCGAGGTTTCCAACCGAGAGGATTCCTGTCTTGATCCAAACTGTCGGGTTGACCGTCGTCGCGTTCACGAGCGTAAGCTTCATGGAGGAAACGAGTGATGAGATGCCCGCGAGCAGCGCCTGGGTCCTGTTGCCCCCAACAGGGACTGCACCCCCGGCGAGGATGCGGTAGGCTGCGCCCGCATTAGCCCCCACGGCCACCGCGTCCGTGGTCGGGTTCACGGCTGTCATGAATGGAAGTTGCGTGACGACCCCGGCCGTACCTGGATTGGTGTAGACGGCGACGAAGTAGGTCAGGGCTCCACCGACGGAGTAGAGCAGGTACGAGCCGAACCTGTAGTTGGGCAGCAGCGTGAGTTGCGTTCTGACCTGACTGTTCGTGGTGAGGGCATTCTCTGCCGCCGAGGGCCCGATGATCGTCGACGAGTTCGAGGGGTTCTCGTAAAGGTAGATCTGACCTAGCCTGTCCCCTCCGTAAGCGATGTAGAGCCCAGCCAGGTTCTTGCTCGCCGCGCTCCTGAAGTGGACAAGCTGCGTCCCCACGAAATAGATGTTGTTCCCGACGGCCCACGGGATGTACTGGACGCTGTTGCTCTCGGGCCGCTCGTAGAACTGGGTTGCCGACCTCCACACGAACGGGTCGTTGACGTGAAAGGCGAAGTCGTAGTCGAGTTGGCCGGCCACCTGGGTAGAACCGAGAAGTTGCTCGGGATATCTCAGCTGAGGAACCAGCCACGCTGGCGGGCTCTTCCAGCTGCTGTAGTAGTTGCTGTAAAACTGTGTCAGAAAATCACTGGAGTTCGTCCCGATGAGGCTGGAGACCCCGTAGAAGTTCATCGACCCGTCGCCCAGGTTGACGAGTGCTACCCCGAAGAACCTCAGGTAGTCGCTCGCCGAAAAGCCCGATTGAATGGGATAGTCGATGTAGAGCTGGACGACGTAGAATACGCTCTTCCCGTCCGAGGCCAGATACGCCGCAGGGTCCTCGACGAGTCCCGGTATGAGAACGCTCTGCACCCTGTCGAAGACGTTTCTGTTCCATAGCATCTGAATCGGCTGTCCAGAGAAGGCGAAGCCCAACTGCCCTTCCGCGAATGTGAACCACAGGGACTTCTGCCAGCCGTCCAGAACGTAGTCGGAGGTGCCGGCGTAGAGAGCGTTCTGGATTTCATTGTAACCCGAGACATGAACGTAGACATTATGCTGGAAGCCGCTTCCCTCGCCGTAGTAGATGGGGGGTTCAGAGGGGATTCCGTATGCCTTGGTGGGCGGGATCTCTGAGCCATTGTAAGTGTTTATCACCAGGATGCGCGCCGCGTGTGTGTAGATCAAGTGCTCGCTTACCCAATCCGTCGAAGGAAACGCGGGAGTCGTGGGAGAAACCCAGTACTCCGTGTTCTTTAGGAAGACAATCTCTGAGCTACCGAGCGTCATCCAGTTGTATGCCCCAATCTCCTTCGTGTTGGTGACAGCAGCCGCCTGCTGGTCCCACTGTCTTACAACGTTAAGAATCGTCGATGAGTTGCTCGTCGGGAGGTTGAAGGCCGAGGAGACCTGTATCCTGTCGAGTCCCGCCGCCCACCTTGTCACAGTAATCTCCTTGTGGGTGCCCGGAAACCATTGGTAAGGCAGGTAGTTGTTGTTCCAGTTCAGATACAAGAAGGCCAGAGTACCCGCCTGAACCACGAGCGAGATCGCGATTACGACGGCGATAGCCTTGTACAGGGTTAGGCGGGGATGCTGGATATCCCTCCTCTTCCCCAGGTATGACCATCCTACGATCGCGAACGCCAGAACGGCCCAGGTTGAGCCGTAGACGTAAGGTGTCGCGGCGTCCATCAACCAGTACGGCGCACCGAGTATTACCGTCATGACAACGGCCGCGAGGATCAAGACCAGATTCCTGAGCCAGACTTCGCTCTTCCTCGTGACGAGATTCCTGAGAAGCCTGAGCGCCATCCTGATCACGAAGACGGTAAGGAACGCCAGAGCGACGTAGGAGACGAGCCGGTACTGGATCTCTAGCGTCGGCATGAGCCCAACCAACTCGTTGCCCGACGCTGGAAAGGCAGGAAGCAGGAGGACCCTTCCAACCGCGGACCAGTCCCCCAGCCCCTGGCTCGCCATCGCGATCGGGTTCATGACCTGCCCCAAGAAGGGGAAGCTGCGATTCGCGACAAAGAAGCCGAAGACGGCCGCCCACTTCGTCAGTTGCCAGAGCCCCCAGAGCCACTTTCCCGCCTTCACCTCTCGTGGCGGCTCCGATTCTTCGTAAGAACTCACTCTCCTCGACAGGACACTGATCAGCGAGCCGAGGTCGCTCTTACCCACTTCGGGGTTGATGACGACAAGCGCGAGCAGGGCAGCAGCAATGAAGGTTGCCCCACCGTAGAAGTTGATCCCAAACCAATCCAGCCCGCCCTTCAGAGAGTAGACGTGCTCCGCGATTGACCACTCCAGGAAGGTCCAGGCCGCAAATAGAATGAGGACGATTATCAGCACCCCAATCAAGGCCCATGCCATCCTCGGGCCGAAAGAAATGCGTCTACGCGCCGGTTCCTCCAATTCGACCTAATCCAAGAAGACGGCTATTTGACGCTTTTCAGCGAGCGTCGGAAAAGAGAATCTCTGCCTGGACGCCGAACCGAAGACGGGTCCGCGGAGCCCGACTCGGCGGTTTCTCTCAATCCGCAGTTCAATCAGTTGTTCAGTCGTTCGTTCCCGAAAAGCTCGTCCGGTGCGAGCTTATCTGCCAGCCTGAGTGCCTTGATGAAGCTCTCGGGGACGAAAGCCGTCCTGTGGGGGTCCGACAGCACGAGGTACCCTCTCTTGGCGGTCGAGAGAAAAACAACCACCGAGATGGCGAGTGGCAGGAAGTCCACTGACGGAGTGAGGAGTGACGACGCCGGGAGCTCGATTCCGTACGCTGACGCGACTCCATACAGCCAGTTGACGAGCATCGAGGCCCAGTCCCATCCGACGATCTGCGTGACGAGAAAGAGCACCGTCGCAGCTCCGCCAACCCAAAGTGCCGACCAGAGAGCCCTGACCTGAAATTTTATCTTCTTAATCTCGCGCAGCGGAATGCTCGCCGTCTCCTTCGCCTTCTTGAGGGGAACGACGGTCAGCCTCTCCGTCGTGACCACGACTCGGTAGTTGTCCTTCACCCAAGCCTCCACAACCTTCTCGCTCGGTTCAACGTTGAGCGGGCTTGCGGGCTCCTGATCTTCTGCGAACTCCTGAATGAGCAGTTTGGAGAATGTCTGAATCAGGCGAGTGAGGGAGTACCGCGAAACGGACCTCGCCGCCGCCTTGCCTAGCCTGTTGCGATAATATGGTCGATTCAACAGTTCAAGGACCGCCTTCGCGGCTCCCTCCACGTCTTCCGGCCCATTCAGAATCACGCCCGTCTGGCCGTTCCGAATTATCCACGACTGTCCGCCCGTCCCAGACGTGATTACTGGAATGCCCCCGTACATGAATTCGAGCTGAGCTATTCCCAGTGCTTCGGCCCGGCTGAGGGAGATGTTCACGTACGACTCCCTAATCAGCTGGGCCTTCTCTTCGTCGGAGACCTGACCAATGACCGTCACGTTCGGATACTTCTTGGCCTCCCCCTTCACCTTCTCTCCATACTCACCCTCGAGCCTTCCCGCGATAACGAAGTGGACGCCCTTATTTTGTGAGAGTTTCCCGGCAACTCCGAGCAGTCCGAGGGCGTTCTTCCTCTCCTCCACAGTACCGAGGTATGTGACAAGCTTGGCACCTCCCGGAAGTTTGTATCGGTCCCGTATTCCTGATCCAGCCGCATACGTCTCGAGGATGTCGTCGACGCCAGCCGGGAAGAGGAACGTCTGCTCATCCTTCGCGCCGAGTTTCCGCATTCCCTCTTCCTCCATCGGCGTAGTCACGAGAAGCATATCCGCATCCTTGACTATTCGCGCGAGGCTGAACTTGTTCCAGGCCTCTCTGTACGACCTCTCCTCGAGGGGGTATCGCTCATCAGAGGGCTCTTGAAAGTGACTCATGTGGCAGAAGAGCATGGGTTCGTGAATTGAACCGCTCGCGATCAGCTCCCTCCTCCAGGCCATGAACTTGGCCACCTCCTCAGGTCCGTTCCAGAGCGTTGAGTGAGTTATCAGGACGTTGAGCTTCAGCTCCTCGACGATGTGCTTGAGGACGTCTATGAAGTTCCTGAAGAAGATTCTGCGGGGCGGCCAGGTGCCTTGGTAGCTATCGACCCTGATAACGGGTATTCTCATTCTGTCGTCGTAGAGGTGGAGGAAGCCGCCACGAGCCGTCACCTCTTCGATGGGGAGAGCCGGCTCCCAGTCTTCGTAGATACTGGTTATCAGGAAGGCGTCGTAACCCTGCCTCCTGAACTCCCTCACCATCCTCTCGGCCACGAGTTCCTGCCCTTTCGTGAGGCTGGTCTGGTACATTACCACCCCAATTCTCAGCAGGGTCAGTCACCGGCTCCTCTGACACGGTTCAAGTCAGGCGTGAAGGCGTGACACCTCTTAGGTGGAAGCGAAAGAACTGGCTTCATCTCTCGAACCGCTGCCATACACTTGCTTTTAGCTCTTCGAGCCATCGACTCTGCCGCTCGAACGCTTCGTTTTCCTTCATAGGTCTGCCGGGACGATTTCCCTCCCGGCTTGTCTCCTCTACTCGCTGCAGTTTCTGCGATCGACGCAAACCAGCGTGAACGGTTAAAAATCCCTTGACCGGCACCACGGTCAGTTGAACCTCGGCCTCCTCGCTTTCGCCGTACTCCTCATAATCGCGGGAGCCGCAACCGGCTCTCTCTTCGTCTCGTTCATCGGGGTCATCCTGATGGTCGCGGCAGTCCTGCCGGCTCGAAGAGGGACCAGGATTCCGCAAAGACAGCCTTCTCCCACTCGGCCCAGCCCCCAGGCGAGAGTGACTCCCCCACCGGTGCAGATGGCGAGGGCGCCCGAGCCGCAAGTTCCGCCTCCGCAACCGCGGTCGACAGAAACGAGCCAGACCGCCGCCACATCAGCTGTCTTCCCCTCCACCCTCTTTCCAGTGCAGACTCTTTCTCCTCCCCTAAAATACGAGGCGACTCCAGAAGCCAGGAAGGGGGAGACACCGGACGAGTTCCTAACCCTGGTAGCGCTGCTCGGACTACTGAGGATCTTCTCAAAACGCTAGGGCACGTAGATGTTTAGGTCCCTCGCGACCTTCTTCAGCCTCTCTACCCTGTGTGCTAGCGAAGGGTGAGTGGAAAAGATTTCCAGGAGCGAGTGGCCCTTGAAGGGGTTAACTATCCAGAGCGAGGCGGTCGCAGGCGAGGGGGCGTTATTCTGATTTCCTGAGAAGCTCTTCGTCTCCACCTTCGTGCTTATCTTTTCGAGGGCCGAAATCAGGCCCGCTGGATTGCGAGTCAGCTTCGCCCCATACTCGTCCGCGTTGTATTCGTCGGCTCTGTTTATCCCGAGCTGCACGAATGTCGCGCCGAGCGGGATTAGTATTGCAGCCACTAGGAGCAGGATGAGGGAGCCGTTCCCCTGCCTGTTCCTGTTCCCACCGAATCCCCCGAACCACATCGAGTAGAACGCGATGTTTCCGATGTAGGCTATCGCTCCAGCCATCGTCGCGGCGATGCTCGACATCAGGACGTCCCTGTGGATCACGTGCCCGATTTCATGGCCAATCACAACCTCAAGCTCGTCGGGGGTCAACGTCCTCAGGATTCCCGATGTCGCGCAGACCACGGCCTTCTCGGGCCCCCTCCCCGTCGCGAAGGCGTTCGGCTGAGCCGACTCGACTATGCCTACCTTCGGCATGGGCATCCCGGCCTTCTGGGCGACCCCCCGAACGACCCGGAAGAGCGTCGGGTTATCACTCTCCTGAATGATCTTCGCCCGGCTCATCCTTATGACGATCGAATCGCTATAGTAGTACGAGATGAAGTTGAAGACAGCCGCGAGGACGAGAGCCAGCCCCGTGAAGAGGTACGGGTTGCCGAAGTAAAGACCGACTATGTATCCCAGTACCAGCAGCAGTCCCGTCAATACCCCAAACAAGGCGGTCATTCGCAGGTAGAAGGATCCCGACACGTGAACCCGAATTCGGAATCTACTCCGACTCGTAAAAACCTTTCGAAGGAGGGAGCGTTAAAGATTAAAGCCACCTCTTACCTCTCTGGCGTATGGAACCGGATGACTGGTTGAAGAGGTGGCAAAGGAAGATGCCCTTCGGTCCCTGGCCCCTCTCGGAGATGGACGAAATGATAAGGGAGATCGAGCGGTTGTTCGCAGACCAGTTCAAGAACATGGAGAAGGAGATACCCAAGAACCTCGTAAGGGAGAGGAGGCTTCCTGATGGAACCACCAGAAAGGAGATTGGGCCGATCGTCTACGGCTACTCTGTCACCATAGGACCTGATGGGAAGCCGGTCGTGAGAGAATTCGGCAACGTGAAGAGAGGCGCGACTCAACCCTGGAAGGAGATCCAGGACAGGAGGGAGCCGCTCGTCGACGTAGTCTCCTCGGATAGGGATGTGAAGCTCATAGCTGAGATTCCTGGTGTTCGGCGGGAGGAGATCGACGTGACTGTCAACGAGCAGAGGGTGATTATCTCGGTCGACACCGAGAACAGAAAGTACTACAAGGAGCTGGACCTGCCGGGGCTGGTGAGGCCGGAGGAAGCGAAGTCGACCTACAACAACGGGATACTCGAGATAACCCTGCCCCTGAAATCCGTAAAAGGAGCGGGTGTAAGGGTGAAGGTAGAGTCGCAGACTACTGGTAGGGGCCCTTTTCAGGACTCGCTCTTGCGATAGCGTTCAGGGTCATATCCGAGTAATCCTTCCGCTCCGCCAGCGCCCTCGCCAAGTCACTCGCTGTCACTATCCCCGCAAGGGAGCCGTCCGCCGCGGTGACGACGACCCGCCTGATCTTGTACTCGTTCATCAGCCTTGCAGCCTCTGCTATCTTCGCGTCGGGCTGGATTGTGATCAGGGGGGTAG